>JAAYCF010000130.1 GCA_012744415.1 Thermotogaceae bacterium | reverse complement strand
CTATACCCGGGTGTATAATCATACCAAAGGCAGTATTCCTTGGGCGCTGGTACCGCATACGCCGATGGGCTTTTTCTTCCGGGTTTCCCATGCTTATATACCGGTACGGATTATCTGTGGATATTGTTTTTTTGATAGCCCCGCCATTTATTTTGCTTTGGCTACCAGAAAAATCGCTTCAGAGGACCTCATCAGGTAGTTTGCGGATAACGTAAAAGGGACTTCATAATCTAAGGAGGGATAAAAGTACTCGATTGGAAATCCTTGCTGAAAGCAGACGCTGCGAATTGGTTATTGGAGGAAGAAAATCCTTCCGTGCGTTACTACACCTTAAAGGATATTCTGGACAAGCCCGGACCTGATCCTGAAGTACAACAGGCTAAACGCGACGTCATGCGGTATGACATTGTCCCGAATATTCTTCATAAACAGCGGGAACCTGAGTATCTTAAAACTTACCCGAAATTTTATACCGACAAATACAAAGGTCTTGTATGGCAATTGATAGTGCTCGCCGAAATGGGTGCTGAAGCCAATTCACAGATTGTTGAACAATGTGAATACTTGCTCAACAATTCGCAGGAAACCGAGGATGGCGGTTTTGCGATGAATACGGCAGCGAAAAAGGGGGGCGGCAGGATAACCGAGGTTATCCCGTGCCTAACCGGAAATATGGTATGGATCCTCATACACTTCGGCTATCTTGACGATCCAAGGCTGCAAAAGGCGATTAACTGGCTAACCCGTTATACGCGCTTTAACGACGGCGTTGAAGATAACCCGCAAACCCCGCCTTACGACCGATATGAAATGTGCTGGGGCAAACATACCTGTTTTATGGGCGTAATCAAAGCCCTTAAAGGGTTGTGCGCCGTACCACAGGAAAAAAGAACACGTGACATCAGCGATACGATAAACAAGGCGGTTGAATTTTTGTTAGTTCACTCCATTTTCAAACGCAGTCAGGATTTAAGTAAAATCTCCAAGCCCGGATGGCTTAAACTGAGTTTTCCTTTGATGTATCAGACCGATGTGTTAGAAATTTTGGATATTCTAACTGAACTCGGCGTAGCAGATGACCGTATGAATGATGCGATCCATATCGTCCTTTCAAAACAGGATGACACGGGTAGATGGAGAGCAGAAAATACCTCTAACACTGACCGTTTGCTCATTCCATTGGATCAAAAAGGTGAGCAAAGCAAATGGATAACGCTTAGGGCGATGCGAGTGATAAAGCGGTATCGGTAGGTGTGCTTTCGGGTTCTTATCGCGAAGCTTTTGGCGCATCTTGCCTAACTACGGTAGTTCGATGGTGTCGAAAAAAAACCGACGAAACCGATATAATCGCCGATACAGAATAATTAAAGGATTCGCGCTTTGTCCTCGTTATGGAGCGCCGAACTTTAGTTCGGCTTATTATGCGGGTTTTAGGAGTGATTTTTCAGAATAACGAGTTGTTTCGGTATTCCATTCGAAATAATAACCGTAGCGAACCTGAAGGTGCGCCTACCGGAAACACGTAGCTGCCGCGCTCCATATCATTCGCTTCGCGAACGATCCATACATCGTTTATCATCATACAGACATTCTTGTGTACCTCATTCCATGTTCCTTATTTTCGGCATTAACGCAAACGTTAGAACCTGATCAAGGTTCCGAAAAAAAGTATCTAATAGGACGAAATAATTGCTGAGAAGCCATCATACATTACTAAAAAAACAAGAGGTGAAGACTGTGGAAAAGGTCAAAATCGGGATTATCATTTGCAATCGTTATCGGAATTGCGGCGGGGGGAAATGCTTCAGAGCTGCGAGGAATCACGAAGGGGCTTTCAAAATCCATGAAGGCAAAGAAATAGAGATCGTGGGGTATACGGCATGCGGGGGATGCCCGGGAGGGAATATCGAATACGTACCCGCAGAAATGAAGAAAAACGGGGCGCAGTTTATCCACTTTGCCACCGGAATGATCGTCGGGTATCCGCCCTGTCAAAACATCCGGTATTTTAAGAAATTCATAGAAGAGAAATATGGAATCGACGTCATCCTGGGAACGCATCCAATTCCGGAGAATTATTATCAAACCCACATGAACCTGGGCACATGGGAGTCAAAAATCTGGCAGGAAACCATCGACAGCCTGTCGCAGGACGAGGCTCTTCGTAAAGCCTACGACTGATACGCCGTTCCTTTTTGGTGGATGGTGACGACCACGCCGCCGGGCGAAAATCCCGTATTAGCGGCCAAATACTTTTCGTAAATTAGAGGGGTAACCGTCGTGACCCTCAAAGAATAAATGCCGGAAGTTTGGCGATGAAAGACTGGACACGTTTCTTTCCGGGGGAAGTTCATCGAATCGCCATTCTTTGTCGGGGAACCCGCCTATCGATCGTTGGGCTTTCGATCGATAGGCTTTGTTGCTACAAAATGCTTTTCCGCGTACCCGGTTTTACATAAGAAATATTCTGCCGGCATAGGGGACAGTTTTCTTTTTCATACGTCTCCATTTCCATTTTGATCGCCGAATAGACCGGCAGATTAATCGGTTCAGCGCTTCGGTCCACGATGCAGGCCAATGCCACCGTTTTCGCGCCGAAAGAAGCGATAACCTCAGCGACTTCCATGGAAGATTTGCCGGTTGTGATCACATCTTCGCATATGACCACCCTTTGTTCGGGAAAGAGTTCAAAGCCTCTTCGGAGCGTCATCAGGTCGTTTTCCCTCTCCGTGTAAAGGCACGATTTTCCCGTAAGTCTGGCCAATTCATAGGCGGGAATGATTCCGCCGAGCGCCGGGCCTATGATGATATCGAAGGCGATACTTTTCAGTTTCTGCGCGACCACATTCAATACGATTTGCGTTTTTTCCGGATACATCATCAGCTTTGCGCACTGCACATACTGGTTGCTGTGCCTTCCAGATGAGAGAAGGAAATGTCCCTGAAGAAGGGCGCCCGTTTCTTTTAAAATATCGATAACTTGCATGCTTCCTCCTAACAGATCGATGTCATTTCACTAGTTTTTTATCAGTTGTTTTTCGCTATATAAGGGTTCATTGAGATGATCGGCGATTTCACCTTTCATTCTCATGGCTTCTTTCCTCGCGGCCAGATCGAAAGGGATTCCAGCGAACAGCGGGTTTTTGTAGGCAAGCAGGATTGCTCGGGAGGAGTTGACCACCCCGCCGTTTTGATCCGAAAATAGCGGTTTTATGTCCGCCGCCGTTCCTCCCTGGGCGCCGTACCCCGGGATCAGAAAGAAGATATTTTCCATCTGCTTCCGGATGCTGACGGCCTCATCGAGGTGGGTGCATCCGACGACGGCACCGATAGAGCTGTATCCAAATTTTCCGTGGAACTCTTTTCCCATTTTAACCACGTTTTTCGCTACTGTCTCGTAGACATCTTCGCCATTATCTCGTGTAAGCAACTGAATGTCTCTGGATCCCGGATTCGATGTTTTTACCAGCACAAATACCCCTTTTTCCTTTTCTCTCACGTAGGGAAGATAGGGGGTGAGGCTGTCCATCCCCATGTACGGATTGAGAGTGATCATATCGGACTCGAAGTCGCCCTCGAAGTGCGCTTTCGCATACATCTGGGCGGTCGAGGCGATGTCCCCCCTCTTGATATCAGCGATGACAAACGCTCCGATACTTTTCAGGTACTTCAGCGTTCGGCTGTAAGCCGAAAGCCCTTTGAGACCTCGCGCTTCGTAAAAGGCAATCTGCACTTTGTAACATGCCACGATATCAAATGTGGCGTCGATAATCTTTTTGTTGAAACCGAAGATCGCGTCATCGAGAGTATCAAAGTCCCGGGAAAAATCTTGCGGTAAGTATTCGGCGAAGGTGTCAAGCCCGATACAGACGTGTCCTTTGCCGGCAACCAGTTCGTACAGTTTGTCAATAATCATCTTCTCTCCTCTATTATTCGAATGATGTACCGATATTCGATGTTAAAGAAACAGTTCAACTAAAAGGGGACAGGAGCATGAAACTCACGCCGTCGATCGTGCAGCAGTCGTTATATAGGCGGCGCCGAATGGCTATCTTTATTGGCGTTGTGTATGTCGAGATAACCGCGGGTATTCTGGTTATCTTCCACAAGAGTCGCATTATATAAGAATTTCCATACTATTTTTCCTGGACGGCATATACTTCGTCGCAGTAAAGGCACCGATACTCTCCTTTTGATATATTTGAAAGATAAAACGCGTGATCGACGTACTTTTCGACTGACGTGATGCACCGGGGATTCTTGCATGTGATTATATTGACGACACGGTCGGGAAGTTGGAGGTTTCTTTTTTCCGTGATTTTTTCCTCTTCAATGATATTGACCGTAATATTCGGATCGATCAGCCCCAGAACCGCATAATCGATATCTATCTCGTTTTCGATCTTGATGATATCCTTTTTCCCCATTTTTTTGCTTGGCACATTCATAATCAACGCGACTTTGTAATCGGCCCTGTCGAGGTTCAAATTGTGAAAGATCTTGATTCCCATACCGGCTTTAATATGGTCGATCACAATGCCTTTATGGATGCTTGTGATGGTCAGCAACTCACTCAACCCCCAATAGTTTCAAGATCAATGCCATTCTGACGAACATTCCGAATTTCGCCTGTTGAAAGTAGAACGCCCGGGGATCATCGTCGACTTCGTACGCGATTTCATTCACTCGGGGCAACGGATGGAGAACGATCATATCCGGACGCGCGTGTTTCATCTTTTCGTTGTCCAGGATATAACTGTCTTTGAGCCGGATATAGTCTTCCTCGTTGAAAAAGCGTTCTTTCTGAACCCGGGTCATATAAAGAATGTCGAGCTCCGAGATTACCTCTTCCAATTTTTCTACTTGCTTGAACGGCAGTTGGCCTTTGTTAAGGACTTCATTCAGGATGTATTCGGGGACTTGGAGTTCTTTGGGGGAGACGAGCACAAAGGCATTGTTTTTGTACCGCCCGAGCGCCTTGATAAGGGAGTGGATCGTGCGTCCGAATTTGAGATCGCCGCAGCAGCCGATTGTCAGGTTGTCGAGAGAGTGTTTCACCGAACGGATCGTAAGAAGATCGGCGAGTGTCTGCGTGGGGTGTTGGTGACCCCCGTCACCGGCATTGATAACCGGGATGGAAGCGTACATAGATGCGATTCGGGGGGCGCCTTCCTTGGGATTCCTCATGACGGCGATATCCGCGTAACAGGCGATCGTTCGTATCGTATCCGCGATGCTCTCGCCTTTTGCCACCGACGAGGAACTCGGCTCTGAAAACCCGATCACCTGCCCACCCAGCCTCAACATCGCCGCTTCGAAACTGAATCGGGTTCGAGTACTCGGTTCATAGAACAGCGTCGCTAAAATCTTTCCTTTGCATTTTTCTGAGAAAGAAGCAGGATCGTTGATGATTGAATCGGCAAGTTCGAAGATTTCTGATAACTCTTCGAGTGAAAAATCGGATGGATCCAGCAAGTGTCTACCCTTAAGCGTCATTTCTCCTCCTAATAAAAAAATGCCCTCATCAACTACGGAAGCCGATGATGGGCATTTATCCATCAAAATCCACTCCCATAGTATGGAAAATTTAAGGTTTTCCCGTAGAAACTCCCGAACCATATTATCGGGATTATATGGGTTGCTATTCAATTTTTTCCGGGCAATTGTATCATAAGAACCGAAAAAAAAGAAAATCGGTTCTCTTCCGAAGAAATGACCCAAAGATGAACGAGAATGACCTGATCTACTTCCGGCGTTTCAAGCGCTTCGGCTGGTATACCGATGCCTCAGGAAATGCGACTTCGATACGAATCGCTTGATTATGGAAGCTCTTTACTTTACCATTACCCATTCTAAAAAGAAACAACGACTTTTCACGCTTTTTTTCGAAATTTTTTAGTCGGATTTATTGATAGTCGCTCTTTTTTTCGGATACCCATTCCTCGATAATCGCGCTTAAGAAACCTATCGGAACAGGTCCGCATCGCAGCACCGCATCGTGGAAATCACGAATATTGAAGTGTTCTCCTAATTCGTTCATGGCATACTGCCTTAATCTGAGGATTTCTATCACACCAAAATTATAGCAGACCGCCTGGCCCGGAACGGCTATATAGCGGTTCATCTGGGAAGCGCTATAAGAGCGCCCGGTCATCCTTTGGCAATAGTCTGCCGCTTGTTGCCGGCTCCATCCGTAATAATGTATCCCGATTTCGGCAACCATCCTGACTCCCTGATTGATCATCAACCGGAATAATCGGAGGAGTTGTAGGCTGTCTTTTTCGTACACCCCCATTTCCCAACCCAACCATTGCCCATAGAGCGCCCAGCCCTCCATGTATCCCTGGAATTCAAAGGCATCGAGATAGACATCCGTATAAAGGATATTCCGAAAAGAGGGGAATTCTATATCTCTTAGGAGAGCCAGCTGCACATGGTGTCCCGGTATCGTTTCGTGGTTGATAAGCGAAATCGGCGTATACAGGGTAGAAAACCCGGGATCAACGAGGTTCACGACCATGAGTCCCGGAGCGCGGTCTTCTTCACCGGGAGATTGATAGTATGCGAGGGACGGGCTGCTTTTGTCGATCGAAAGGATGACATTGCGAGTCGGGAAAAGGTCGAAAAATTCTATCGATTTCGTTTCAACCTGTACGAGAATCCGTTCGTATTCACGCAGCAATGCCGGTTCTTCGAGAGGTCGGAAAGAAAGGTTGAGCTTTCTTTCTACCTCTTCCAGGGTTTTTAACGCGCCGTTTTCTGTTAAACCTGCGACGGCAAGTAT
>JAAYCF010000011.1 GCA_012744415.1 Thermotogaceae bacterium | reverse complement strand
CCCCCCTTTTGTCAATATGGCAAAAACGCGAATTTTTTTGACCAACCTTTTTGGAGCGTTACAGTTGCATTTTTACGGCGGTGAGCCTTCAGCCCAGCTTATTAAGGGGTTTTAATGTTATCGTCTCGATTTTGGGACAATCCGGTCTGACGAAATCCCAATTGAATTAAACCCATGCCCAACTAAAGTTCAATACCGTAAAAATAAGGGACATAGATTGAGGTTCGTAAAAACCGCGTAAAACGATAAATTACTTATAGACCTTTCACAAAGCGGATAACACGGTGCGCGACAGCTACGAATCCCAGTAGGTGCGACTTCAGATTCGCATCGTTACTTCTGATTTCAGAATCGAAAACGAAAGGAGTGTATTTCCACGAGTCAGTTTGGATGAAACCCTCTTAATAAGCCGACCTGAAAGGTCGGCGCTCCGGTAAAGGCGCATCATAAACGACTTTATCTCGATTCATCGTCGGTTTTCAGCAACCGTATAAACCTCGATAAGCGTTCGTTATTTCTGGTATTAACGTGAATGTCGGCTCTCCACCCAAGGCGTATAGTAAGCCGTTAACGCTTTTTTCATCCTCTTTTTTCCCCATCCGCGTATCCTTCGATTCGGATTCTTTTTACGGAATGGTCTTTCTAATCAAATGCGAGTCCGTGTTATAGTTGATCAAAGGCTTCCAGAAGATTCCTTCTGCTCGCTTGCAACCGTTCCCGCTCATACTCGGCTTGTTCCCCGATCGCCTTGACCTCCTGAGAAAGCTGTTCGAAAGCCCGGTCCATCGCGCCGGGCCCTCCGAGCGCGGTTCGGATTTTGATAAAATGGGTGGGCGCCAAAACCTCTCGCACGGTTTCTTCTGTCATACTCAACGCTCTCCCTGTCTTTTCTTCGAAATTGTGTTTCAACGCTTCGTAACGCGACCCTTCCAACACATAACGGCTGACGATATAGTGGGCATCTCGGAAGGCGACTCTTTCCCGGCGGACGATTTCGTCAGCGAGTTCGGTTACGGTGATACCGCTCCTCATTGCGATTTCTTCGACCCGCGGCGCGTGGATTCGCGCTTTAAGGATCGCTTCTTCGAAGAGATCGATGGTTTCCATCATCTCGATAACCGCTTTTTGGAGAGTATCCAACGTCAAGTCGCCGTTCTCGTTAATATCTTGATAAGCAGTATTGTGAAAGAGGTCTGCAAAGCTTTGGAAAACGCCCATCGCCATACCGGCCTTGATACGGATGTGTTCCAATATGACCGGGTTTCGTTTTTGAGGCATGATCGAACTCATCTGAACCAGATCATCCGGGTAGGACAAAATGCCGACTTCGAAAGAAGATTTATGGAGCATGTCTTCGACAAAACGGGTCACATCGTTCAAGAACAAGATCCAGTGTTGAACCGGGACCAGTAACCAATGGGAAGTCGATATCGCTTGATAAGAGTTGGCGATGGGTTTGGAAAATCCGAGCAAAGACGCAACCCTGCTCCGATCGATCGGAAAACCCGTCGTCGTGATCGCGCAAGCGCCCATCGGACAGCCATTCACGCTCTCATAAGCCTGACGCTGCATCGTTACCGTCTCAAGCATCTCCGCCACCATGGCGCCGAGGTAATGGGCGTAAGAAGAGATTTGCGCCGGTTGCCCGTGGGTGAATAGGACGATGGGGGTAACCAAGTGTCTTCTACCGTGCGCGATCATGGCTTCCAGAAGTTGTATCAGCCGGCGAATCCACGCGGCGATATTCTCTCGCATCGCCATACGGAAGAGCGTCGTATCCATGTCGTTGCGGCTCCGCGCGATATGCAGAGAACCGGCGGCGGTTTCTCCGATGAACTCTGAAAGCGTCTTTTCCGCGTAAAAAAAGTAGTCTTCCACCTCTTCGGGTTTTCTCCCCGGGAAGCCCCGCAACGTGTCGTAGCGTATCAATCCCTCTTTAATCTTTTTGACGGTTTCTTCGGGTAGAATCCTGGTTTCGCTGAGCATGACCAGATGCGCTTTATTCACGTCGTCGAATGGGGTTCTGAGGTGGGTGAGGAAATGTTCGTAGGTGCGGTTCAAAACGATCGTATCGTAGATTCGGGAGAGTTTCATAAAGCCTCCTCGCCCAGTAACGTTTTCGCGTTCAGATAGAGAACGCGATCGACTTCGGCTTCCGAAAACCCGACGTAGATCATGGCCCTGATCTGATCTTCAAGATAGCGCTTTGCGAACCCTCTCGGGAAGGTGTTCGAGTCGGTGCCGAAAATAATCCGCTCGGGCCCGATCGTTTCCCGATACTTTCGGAACAGGATCTCCAGATTCACCTCATAAGGCATCCACCGCATCCATTGATTCGATCCGCTGGTATCAATCGAAACATTGGGGCACGCCCAGCAGAGGTTTAGCGTCTCGTAGATATAACCGCACCCGAAATGGGGCACGATGAAAGGTATCCGCGGAAAAGCTTTCGCGACATCGTGGATAATCAAGGGGTTGATATTCGGGTGAGAAGCGATCCCGCCCGCGCTCCCCAAAATGCCGAAATGGATCAGGACCGGAATGCGCCATGCTTGCGCCACTTCCCAAACCGGATACAGAGCGCGGCTGTTGAGCGGGGTGGCGATCGCGGGTCCCAGGATTTTGTACCCTCTCAGCCCTCCTTTAGTGATCGCCTCTTCAAGCGTTTGCGCGGCGTTGGGTAAACCCGGGTCGTGATGCGCGTACGCAACAAAGCGTTCGGGACATCTTTGCGCTAACCGGATCGCGTGTTCATTCCCTCCCGCCGTCGTGAAAACGATCTTTTCCAGACCGTGTTTTTCGCACTCTTGCTCCCATAGGTCTGCCAACGTGTCGAAGTCATCAATCGGCTCGACATTCGGAAAGCCCCAAGCTTTCTTCCATTTCTTACGTTCGGCTTCCAACCGCGAGTCTTTAACACGATCCGTGGAAGCCGTCACAGGTTCGTTATACGGAAAATGCGCGTGAGAGTCGATCAAACGCATCGTATCACCCTTTCAATCCCGTCAAGGCAATTCCTTTGACGATATGTTTTTGAAATATTAGGAACACGATGATGAGCGGGATCGTGGAGACGGTTGAACCGGTCATGATCATCTCCCAACGCATCAGGTTTTCGCTTGAAAAATAGGCTAACCCTACCGGAAGCGTGTACATCTTTGGTGTGCTCGAGACGATCAGAGGCCACAGAAAAGCGTTCCAGTCACCGATGAAGTTAAAGATCGCCAACGTGGCGAGCGCGGGTTTGACCAGCGGCAAAGTAATTTTCACAAAAATCCCAAATTCGGACATCCCGTCTATCCGCGCGGCATCCAGAAGATCGTCCGGTACGGAATCCATAAATTGCCGCATCAGAAAGACCCCGAAGGCGCTCATCATCCCCGGGAACATGATGCCCCAATAGGAATCCAACCAGCCGAAACGGCTGGACATGATGTACCAAGGGATCACCAGCATTTCGGTGGGAATCATCAGGGTACTGATGATCAGAGCGAAGATGATTTTTTTACCCGGGAATTGGTACTTGGCCAAGGTAAAACCGACCAACGAGTCGAAAAACAGGACGGAGATCGTCGTAACAATCGCAATGATCGCGCTGTTCATCAACCATCTGAGAAACAGCGAAGAATTGAAGATTTCCTGATAGTTGTCGATGATCGGATTTTCCGGAAAATAGCTTTGACTGTATATCTCGGCGGTGGATTTGAAGGAAGAGAAGGCCATCCACAGGAAAGGAAAGATCATGACCACGATCAATACCGATAAAATCGTATAAGAGAGGATCCGTACACTACGATCGGAACGCGTCATCTCTCCCGCCCCCCTAATATTGAACTCTCCGCTTGAGCAGCCTAAACTGCAGAAGCGTGATCAATAGAATAATACCGAACAACACCACCGTCGCGCTCGAGGCGGATCCCATTTCAAAAGATAAAAAGGCTTTTTGGTAAATATACAAAACCAGCGGCTTGGTCGAATTCAAAGGGCCTCCAGAACCCTGATCCGTCATATTGTACACTTGAGTGAAAATGCGAAGAAAGAGGATGCTTTGCGTGACGACCAGGAACAGGATCACCGGATTGAGCAGCGGAACGGTGATTTTTGTAAGAACCTGCCAGCGATTCGCGCCGTCTATTTTCGAAGCTT
Source organism: Thermotogaceae bacterium (assembly GCA_012744415.1). Classification (GTDB taxonomy): domain Bacteria; phylum Thermotogota; class Thermotogae; order MWEM01; family MWEM01; genus MWEM01. Next base: position 3,148 of record JAAYCF010000011.1, on the reverse strand, counting down.
CGAGGTATTCTTTCGGTATCGTTTGCAACCCGGCAAGAAAGATGACAATGCAGTATCCGAGATTGACCCATACCGTCGTTACGACAATGGCGATCAGAGCCTGATCCATACTGAAAAGAAAGCGTTGCGTTGGAATACCGACGAATGAAAAGAGATTGTTGATGACGCCGACAGGAGGCCGCTGGTACATCCATCGCCACACCCAACTAACGGCCACGAGCGGTGTGATATAAGGCATCACATAGATCAACCGGTAAAAAGCCTGACCTTTCCGGATATTGTTTAGGAGCAAGGAAATAGCGAAAGATAATACCAAGACGAGGGGAACGCCATAAAGAACGTATTTGAAGGTGTTCCACAACGATTTCATAAAGACCGAATCGGCGAACAGCGCCCGGAAATTGTCGAAACCGACGAAGTTCATCTTCGGAGAGATAATATTCCAATCGGTAAACGAGAGCCAAAAGGCGTAAATCGTCGGAAAAAACCGAACGAAGATAAAGAAAATAAGCGGGACTATGAGGAATAAGTAAGCCGTCATTGTCTTCTTTTGACGCAGTTTCATACCATCACCGCCCGAAAGGGTTTCGAATAACGAAAATCCGAATAGGTGAATCGACTAAAAAAGGCGGGTCTTCTATCTTCCAGCGTTCAAAAGACCCGCCTCATTCTTTAAAACCTTACTTCCAGAATTTATCCAACACGACCTGTTCTTCCGAGGCCATCTCTTTCCAGGCAGTTTCAGGCGAATACCCGTTGATGACTTTATCGACGGCGTCCATGATAACTTGCCGTTGCGCTGTCTCGTCTACGAAAAAGGTGGCATGCGCGTACTCCAATCCTTTGAGGAATGGGCCATACGTGGGGTCGTCATAGTAATTGGCCGCTAATGCCGGATTCGCCGGCAATTCTCCAACGTTCTTGAGCCAAAGATCCATCACATACTCGGAAGAAAGGAATTTTACGAACTTGATTGCCGCAACCAAACGGTCGCCTGTCGCGTTTTTGGTGATTCCGTTCGCCCAAAAGGAAGCGAAATTCGACTTCACGCCGTTGTGGGAAGGCAACTCCGCAAAAGCGAAATTAAGCCCTTTTACATTTCTTAAAGTGCCGATACGGAAAGATCCGTCGATCGTCATCGCGGCTTTTTGGGAAGAAAAGGCGGTGACGTCATCGTTCATAAAGCCGGGATAGCTGATCTTGTCTTCGACGATCAAATCGGTATAGAACTTCAGGACGTCTGCTCCGGCGCCGGTCTTGTCATACATCACCATCTTGTTGTCACTCGAATAAGGGACGCCTCCGAACTGTCGGATGAGCACTTCCCGAATCCACTGATGTCCCTGGCCGGAAGGCTGCATCGTCAACCCCGCCTGCACGATATTCCCCGCTCGGTCGTAAACGGTTAACTTCTTCGCGTAAGCGACCAATTCATTGAGCGTCAAAGGCGGTTTCTCCGGATCCAAACCCGCCGCTTTGAACAAATCTTTGTTCCATATCAGCGACAGACTTCTTACCGCGATCGGCAAAGCATAGCTCTTCCCTTCAAAATTCACTCCGGGGCCAACAAAGGGGAAGAAGTTTTCCGCGAAGTACGCTTTGGAGAATTCGTCCTCAGGAAGCGGCTGCAAATACCCTGAAGTAACGTACTTCGGTATCCAACCGTAAAACAGGTTCACGACGTCCGGACCGATGCCGGCCGGAACCGATGCGGCCACTTTTTGGTTATAGTTCTCGTAGGGGAAGTTCACATGTTCGACTTCGATGTCGGGATTCAGGCGTTCGAACTCTTCGATAACCTGGTCGACCGTTTTAATTTTGGTCTCATAATAGTACTGCCAATAAACGATCTTTGTCTTCGCAAAAGAAAGCGTCGCGAGGAGTGCCACACACAACACAAGGACCAATAACGTTCTTTTCATACTGCACCTCCGCTAAGATGACATACACATGATCACTTTTCCTTGAACATACGAAACGGCGCCGATCAACACGCCGTCTTTTCCTAAGACTCCTTTCCGAAACACAATCTGCTTAAGAATCTCTTCAGGCACCGTCTGTTGAAGCACAGGCCTCATCATCCGAAGAATGCGATCATATTGATGGTAACCGATCCCACCGGTCAAGATCACGCTTTCCGGATCGAACATGACGATCGCGTTTGAAATGGCTAAAGCCAGGTGTTCGATCGAATCGCGCAGTAGATCGGAAAGCTCGGTATCGAATTCCGCTTCTTCGAAGAAGGCTTCCATCGAGCGCTTTCGCCCCATCTTTTTCAGCCGCTCCTCCAAATGGTATCCCGAAAACCAGTTTTCTAAAGATCCGAACGCGCTGTTTCTTTTTCCCGAGCCGTCGTTACTCCAATCGGTGACTTGATAACCGATCTCTCCGGCGTACCCGTGCGCCCCTTCATAGACCTGACCATTGAGGATGATGCCGGAACCTGTACCGGTTCCCAAAGAAACCAGAAGCAGGTTTTTTGTCCCGCGCGCCTCTCCCTTCCACAACTCTCCTAAAGCATTCAGGGTCACGTCGTTTGCTAAAAATACCGGCCATCCAAAGGTTTTGACAAGTTCCTCCGATATCGTAATCTGTCTGAGATCGAAGGAAGGAATATATTGGATCATGCCACTTCCGGGATCTACCGTTCCGGGAAGCCCGATACCGATACCGACGGTCCGATCGGGTGTTAAGTCTCCCAATGCGTGGATCGACTCCGTTATGAGCGCTATAAGTCCCGCTTTTGAACGGACAGATCGAGTCGATCCGTCTACCCTTTTTAAGAACACGCCGTCTAGATCGGATAAAGCTGTCCGGATGTTCGTTCCGCCGATATCGATCGCGATGATGGTTCTGAAATCAGCGCAGAAAGAGAGGAGTCGGGGTTTTTTTCCTCCGCGGCAAGTGCTGCACCCTGTTTCCGACTCTGCGATAACGCCTTTCGCGATCAGTCTGCCCACGATCTCGGAAACGGCAGGTTTGCTGATACCCGATACCTGCGCGATCCCGGCTCGGGAAATCGGTTGCCGTTCTCTTAAGATGTTGAGAATCGTTGCTTCTGTTCCCTGGAACATTTTTTCCACGTTTGTCCCCGCATTTCTCGAGAAGCCCAGTCTTCTTCGCGTGACAAAAATCGAGAGGAACTGGT
>JAAYCF010000129.1 GCA_012744415.1 Thermotogaceae bacterium | reverse complement strand
TTTCGAAATGGAAGCTTCCGGAAAGATGATCCTGGTTTTAAGCGAAAAGATCGGATGGCAGCGCTGGAACAGCACGCTTTCCTGCCTTAGAAGGATTCTGAAGATATAGCCGGCCGGGCGATTGGATCGTAACGCGAAAACGCTGAGAATAAACTCGTCCGCCACGGGGCTTGTGGTACGGAATTGGCGCACCTTCTTTGTAGCGCCCAACTTAAGCTGGGAATGGGAGCCGTTTTTCGATAAATTGTCGGCCTCTTCGACGCCGCTATACTAATAAAGCATACTCGACAAAAGTCGAGCGCTCCATATCGCCAAGGATCTCTATCCCTATCGGGGGTTCCCTATCCTTCGCCACTCCATATCGCTACGGAGTGAAATTCGCTGCGCATTCCGGGTTTATCGGCAACAAAAGAGGTTCGGAAAGATAAGATGCGTGTTAAGAATAAGAAAGGTTACTCTTCCGAGTCTTGTAAGTCTAAGGTTTTCTTTTCTTTCTTCACTTTTTCTGTCAATAAATGCGCCAACCGCGTGGGTTCAGGCAAGCGTTGTTTGTTCACGCATGACAATACAAGACGTATGGAATCTTCAAGCGTGATGTAGTTACCTTGAGAGATATACAGCGGCGCAGAGGTTTCTTTCGTGCAAACGGTCGCCCCGATTACGTGTCGATCCTCGGGATGGAGTAGCGGATGCCACTCTCCTTTCTTAACCGGCGTTTGTTCTTCGATGCCAAAAAGCTTCGATTTAGCGACGCCGATCGTGGGTCGGTCGATCCACAATCCCAAATGCGCAGCCATCCCCAATTGGCGGGGATGAGCGATGCCTTGTCCATCGAAGAAAACGATCTCTGGCTCATGATTCAGCCGTTTCCAAGTTTTTATGAATGAAGGCCCCTCGCGAAAGGTTAATAAGGTGGGGACATAGGGAAAAGAAACCTTATTCGTCAAAAACTTCTTTTCGACCATTTCAAGCTCAGGAAAAGAGAGAACAACGATCACGGTGATGATGTACTCTTCCTCCCCGCTTTGGATAAACGAGGAGTCTACGCCCGCGATCAGTCGCGGTAGTTTCCCCAATACCGTAAACTTCAACTCTCCGGCGAGCTTCTTCTGAAGTTCTTTCGCTTCTTCGTTGCTGATCTTCCACGGATGCAGGTTTTTAAAGGATGCCAGATTCATCCCCCTTTTCGGCCTTCGCTTTCTTTACTTCACGATCGATGTAATCGAAAGCGTTCAATTTCCTTAATACCTCTCTCGGGATGTCTGGAGAGTCCTCCATATCCCGGTATATCGTAAAAGGATTCAGGATTTTTTGTTGGTGGATGTATTCGTGTACCCGGTCTTCGAATATCCGGATATACTTTTTCTCTTTTTGCTTTTTCGCTGCAGCCGAGAAGATAACGAACGCCGCAACGGCGATGATGAGGATGATCCCTATGAATCCGCTCTCGAACAAAACAAGTCCTCCCTTAAGTGGTTCTCCGACCAATAGGCCGTTTTGAGGTAACGATTAACCGGAACCGGCTTAAAGTCGACGGAATAGAGGTATAATCCTTCCGGGGGCGCCGTTGTGTTTAAGGCCGTTCGGCTTCTTTCCCGGATGATCTCTTCTATTTTTTCCGGTTCCCACTGCCCGGTTCCCACGCGCACCAGCGCTCCGACGATGTTTCGCACCATCCTTCGTAAAAAAGACTGGCCTTCCACACGGACAAGGATCAAACCGGGGCGACGCAACCGAATCACACGCACACGAAATAGAATGCGAACCGGGTTCTTATCCTCGTGCTTGTCTTTTTTCATAAAGGTCGAAAAATCGTGGATCCCTTCCAAATATTTCGATCCCTCCCGCATCCTCGGGATATCCAAAGGATACGGAAACCACCAGTAACGATTTCTGGAAAAAAGATCTGGATCGCGGGTATTCAGCACATAGTAGTGATAAATGCGGCGCGTTGCGGCGAATCGCGGGTTAAAATTCGATTCCACCGTCCTTACCCTTCTCGTATAAATATCCGAAGGCAGATTCGCGTTTAGGGCATTTTTCACATCGTGGTCTTCCATCGTGTCGTACTTGACTGAAAAGCTGATGACCTGCCCTTCCGCATGCACACCGGAGTCGGTCCGACCGGCGAAATCGATGGTCATCGGTTCTTTAAAAATCCGGGCGAGGGCCCGTTCGATCTCTTCCTCCACGGTCCGCACGCCTTCCTGCAACTGAAACCCGCTAAAATTCGTACCATCGTAGGCTACAACGGCGGCTACCCTTCTCATTCTTCCTCTCCTACCCTAAGAATCGCGAGGAATGCCTCCTGCGGCACATTGACGCTTCCGATATCTCTCATCTTCCGTTTGCCTTCTTTTTGCCGATCCAGCAGTTTCATCTTCCGGGTCACGTCGCCTCCGTAACACTTGGCGATCACGTCTTTCCGGAAGGCTTTGATCGTTTCTCTGGCAATGATACGGCTTCCGCATTTGATCTGAATCGGGATCTCAAATTGATGCTTGGGGATCAGGTCTTTCAGTTTGACCGCCAATTCGCGGGCGAAATACTCTTTTTTGCTCTCATGAACAACCGTGGTCAAAGCGTCTACCGGTTCTCTGTTCAGTATAATCGAGAGTTTCGCCATCTTCGTTTCCCGGTACTCCAAAAAATCGTAGTCCATGGACCCGAAACCCCTGGTTTTTGCTTTTAGCTTATCGAAAAAATCAAAGATCAGCTCGGATAAGGGAATGTCGTAGGAGAGCATAATGCGATCTTTACCAGCATTTTCCATGTGATGGAAGACCCCCCGGCGTTCCTGTTGGATAAAACCCATAAGATTCCCCATATACTCGGAAGGCGTGATAATCGACAGTCGAACGAAAGGTTCATAAACATCCTGGGCTTCCTCCGGGAATTTCGTCGGATTCGTCACCTCTTCCTGTTCGCCTTCCGGACCGGCGATTTTCAGGATCACGTTTGGAGCCGTCAAGATGACGGTCATCTCGAACTCCCGTTCTAACCGTTCTTTGACGATATCCATATGCAGCAAACCCAAAAACCCGCACCGAAAACCAAAACCCAGCGCCGGTGAGTTGTCGGGCTCAAAGATCAAGGCAGCATCGTTCAGTTTCAACTTTTCCAGAGCTTTTCGCAAATCCTCGTAGTATTCGGGAGTACCCGGGTACATGCCGGCAAAAACCATCGGCTTCGCTTCCTGGTATCCCGGAAGCGGTTTTGGGGCAGGGGAAGAAGCGGAGGTGACGGTATCGCCAACCCGCGCTTGCCGCACTTCTTTCATTCCGGCGATGATGTATCCCACGCTTCCCGCTGCCAGTTCTGCGGTGGGTGTCATCTTGGGGGAGAATACGCCGACCTGCATCACTTCCAGCACTTCCCCGAGATGCATCAGGGTAATTTTATCCGCTGGTTTGACCGTTCCGCTGAAAACCCGAACATGGACCACCACACCCTGGTATTTGTCGTAATGCGCATCGAAGATCAGCGCTTCCAGCCGGTCTTTTATTTTTTTCATAGGAGAAGGGATTTTTTGAACGATCGCCTCTAAGATCTCGGGGATTCCTTGCCCGGTTTTTCCGCTGGCCAAAAGACAACCAGAACCATCAAGCCCCAACAGATCTTCGATTTCGCGTCGCGTTTCTTCGATATTGGCGCTGGCCATATCGATTTTATTGATGATGGGAATGATTTCTAGGTTGTTATTGATGGCGAGATAGGCGTTCGCGACGGTTTGGGCTTCCACGCCCTGCGAACCGTCGACCAACAGCAACGCGCCTTCGCATGCTGCCAGAGAACGCGAAACTTCGTAGGAGAAGTCCACGTGCCCAGGGGTGTCGATGATGTTGATTTCGTAGGTATTCCCGTCATTTGCGGAATAATGGACCGTTACGGGATGCGCTTTGATCGTGATGCCCCGCTCTCGCTCCAAATCCATCGAATCCAGGAATTGTTCTTTCATCAATCGGGCTTCTACCGAGTGTGTCAGCTCCAAGATCCGGTCGGTAAGTGTGGTTTTCCCATGGTCAATATGCGCAATGATGCTGATATTGCGGATCTTTTCTGGATCAGACAAAACGTACCCCCCATATAGAAATCAGTCACTCTCGACGTTTCTTACTCGCTCAACCAGACCCTCAACAACAAAGCGACTTCTTCCGGCTGGTTTTCCGCGGCGTTGAAAAGAGTCTCCATCATGTTAACCAGTTCCGATTCTTCGGGTGTCAACTTCTCTTCCGGCACGGCCGCCAGCAACTCCTGCTCGAATCTCTGACGACGGTTAAGAATCTCCTGACGCTGTTTCCGAAGCCGCAACCGACTCAAGAGGAGATATAACAGGAGCATCATGGCGCCGATGAGCAAAATAAACCCGATGGTGAGTTGGATAAACTTCTGTTGGCGCGTGGCTACTTGCAGTTCAGATTCGAATTGCTGCTCCACGGAACGGTCAAAGGCTAAAAAATCAACCTCCACATTCGTCACCGTCGCGCTGATGGCATTCGCCACGAGATTCTTGATCACGTCCCTATTGACGCTCGTCGAGACCGCTGTGGAGTCCAACAACACGGTGATGTTTTTCTCAAGTATCTCACCCTGCTTGTTTTGGAGAACATGCTCATAGGCCTCATTGATGCTATAGTTACGTATGGTTTTTTCCCGCTCGTACTCCCCCAGGGCGGTTACAATCGTCGACTCATAGGTTGGCGGGACGTTCGAGTCAACCCCTACCGGCGCGCCGACGCCTCGATCCACGGACTTTTCTTTTTCGAGCTGCTCGCTTTCGACAATCCCAGCACTACGGGTGACGGGGGTGTATTCTTTCGACTCCCTCTCTATCGTCTCCCAGTTCAGAAGGACCTCTGAGATCACGACGACACGTCCGTAGCCGAACACTTGTTCTAAACTGCTCCGGACTTTGGAGGTGTAGTAATTCTCCGTCAGTTTTTGGATCTCCATCCGGCTGGTGGCGAACCCCATCGACTCGTCTCCGGAAACCGAATCGCTCAACAATCGCGAAAAGTTATCCACGACCCGCACATTCTTGTAGTCTAATCCTTCGACCGCCGCCGCCACCAATTCCATGATCGCTTTTACTTTTTCCGGGCTTAACGATACCCCTGACCTCAGGCCGATCATGACAGATGCCTTCGTTTCGCTTTCCTCTCCGCGCGTATAGTATGTAAACTTTGGCACAGTCAGATGTATCTTGGCGTATTCGATGCCGTCGATCGAGGTGATAGACCGTTCCAATGATCCCTGTAAGGCGATTTGATACCGTACTTGCTTATCAAAACTCGTCGCCCCGAGCGGTTGCGATTCGAAAATTTCGAACCCTTGCGAACTATCCCCGAGAACCCCTTGCGTAAACAGCTTCATCCGCAGCGCGTCGGGTTGGTAAGAAGCGGGGATATAGATACTGCCCGCCGCCGTTGTTCGATAAGGGACCCCTTGCTCTTCGAGCGCCTGTATAACGCTTCCGGATTGGGTTTGATTGAGTCCACCGATTAGGAGCGCGTAACTCGGATTCGAAAGCACAACCACCATTACCAGCAAGGCAATGATGATCGTTGCCGCGGTTCCTAAAAAGAGTATTTTTTGTGAACGGGTAAATTTTTTCCAGTAGTTCTCAGGGAAGTTCTTGAACCAATCGACGATCTTTTTAAGAAAATCCATGGTTTTCAACTTCCTCCTGATCTAAAAAACGCTTAACCGCCGAATTGAACGCGCTCGGCTCGAATCCATAGATCCTCGAGAGCGAAAAACTCCCTGCCCTTCTTCGAGAAGATATGGACGATGATGATACCGGCGTCAACAACCAGCCAATCATAGTTCTTGCCTTTGTCGTAGAAGATTAAAGCGATGTCTTGCTTGTCGAAAAAATCAACCACGGCATCCCTTAGGGCAGCCATATGCGTTTGCGAATTAGCCGTGCAAATCGCGAAATAATCCGTCGGTATCGGTGTTTTTTGCATATCCAACACGCAAATATCCTCAGCCTCTTTTTCGCTGAGATTCCAATAAAGCGCATTCATGATCCCAAGTACATTCGATTCCAGAGGTGTTCCTCCTTTGATGACACTTAATTTTTCTGCTCCGCGGCCGCCGTCTCCTGTCGATCAATCAGCAAGCAAGTGACCGCTCAACAGCCTAAACAATAACCATCCTCGAATTATAACATTATTCCCGCCAAATTGGAGTATTCAAAACTGGCTTTTATTCAGGCCGCGCAAAAAAAAGAACGATGAAGGCGTAAAAATGGTAGAATTAAGAATAACTTTTCTGATAGAATAGGGCTGGTTAATCGATACAAATGTCAGAAACTTTGTCTCATCATACAGGAGGAAGAGTATGCCAAAAACGCTGGCTGTAGTAGCCATAGGCGGAAACGCGGTCAATAAACCGGGGGAAAGCGCGACGGCGGACAATATGTTTCGCAACCTCGCGGTTACGGCCGAGTACTTGATGCAGATGTTGAAAGATGATTATGAGCTGGTCATCACACACGGAAACGGTCCGCAGGTCGGGAATATCCTCGTTCAGCAGGAGTTGGGGAAAAGCAAGATCCCTCCCTTCCCGATCGACGTCAATGACGCGCAAACTCAAGGCAGTTTGGGATACGCGATCGCGTTGACATTGCGCAATGCTTTGTTGAAGGCCAATCATCCGAGAGAGATCTGTTCAGTCGTCACCCAGATTGTCGTAGATCCGAAAGACCCCGCTTTCCAGAATCCGACGAAACCGATCGGCCCTTTCTATTCCGAAGCGGAAGGAAAGCGCATACAAGAAGAAAAAGGGTGGGTTTTCGTTGAAGATGCGGGTAGAGGCTGGAGACGTGTCGTCCCTTCTCCAATTCCTTTGGACATCATCGAAAAGAAAGCGATCAAGCAGTTGATTAAAGCAGATATCATCACCATCGCGGCAGGTGGCGGCGGTATTCCGGTGAATCGCCTGCCTGACGGATCTTTAGAAGGTGTGGAGGCTGTTATTGATAAGGATAGGGCTTCAGCCTTGCTCGCCCTTGAGATCAACGCCGATATGTTCATCATCCTTACCGGAGTTGAAAAGGTGTATACAGACTATGGCAAACCGCTGCAAAAAGCTTTCGATACGTTGACGGTCGAGGAAGCGCAACGCTATCTCGCGGATGGTCAATTCCCGAAAGGCAGTATGGGGCCCAAGATCGAAGCCGCTATCTCTTATGTGTCCAAAACCGGCAAAAGATGTTTGATCACGGCAATGGAAACGTTAGGTGAGGCGCTGAAAGGGAAAACCGGTACGTGGATCGTTAAGGGGTAAACGAACGCTTTCACAACGAGGGGCGAATCGGGTTTCGCCCTTTGTTGTTCATGAGACGGTCAATCAGACTGATCGGCGAGGGCGGGCCTGAAATGAGGGATGCACGGTGTTGAAACTTTTTCTGGATCCAAAGCTGTATCCGTTTTTCGAACGGTATTTGCAGCGTTACCGAAACCGCGTATACTTTTCCGACAAAGAGAATCCCGATCCAAAGGAAGAAGCGTGGGAGGTCGGCGTTTTTTCAAAAGATTATTTTCCGGGCGCGCTCGACTTGCAAATGCTGCAAGCGCATTTTCCTTTTTGCTCTCTCTTTTTTTTACCCCACACCGCCGTTTCGACGGACCTTTCACACGAAAAAATCTATCTCTACGACGACGAAAGCATTCTGGCCCACAACGTTTCGGTACTCTTGGACCGTATCCTTCAGATCCAGGAGTTGAAAGAAAACCTGTCGCGCAATGCCTTTCTTTCTAATCCCTTTACACAAGGTCCGGCCTATCGCGAGTTCATCCAATCGCTCCAATCCGACCGCTGGTCCCCCCTCACGCATTTGATTTTGGGAGAGACCGGCATCGATAAGCTTTCCCTCGTTCAATATCTCTATCCCGGACTGCGTGTGGACCGGTTCGATTTTTCGGGAATAGAGGACTCCCTGTTTTTTTTCTTAATGTTCGGCGACCGTTTTTCGGAGGGATTTCTTAGAAAGCCCCACCAATGCGTCTTTTTTGACAATATCCAGGATCTTTCGGAAGACCATCAGTTGTTTTTGTACACGGTGGTGACGCAGCAGCGCTACGACTACGAGGGAAACGCGGGCCGCTGCGATTATCCCATCCTATTAGGAGCTTCAGAAGCAAGAGGCGACCTCAGAAGGGTGAAAGAACTCTATCAAACGGTGACAATTCCGCCGATTCGAAAACGGAAAGAGGATTTGGCCTTTCTGATCACGATGATTCTCAACGACCTGGCCATCAAGTATAAAAAAGAGGTGCCCCCCGTCAGCATCGAGCTCCTCATGCTCTGTCAGGAATATCCTTGGCCGGAAAACGAAACTCAAGTCATCCGGTTTTGCGAAATTTATCTCCTCGAAGGTATTGAACGGGCGACCGCTTTTTTAATGGCGGGATTGGGCGCGGTTGACACCGTCGACAAACTCCCGAAATTAGGCGCGCTGATGGATGCGATGACAGACTGGGTGGAAAACACGCTCATAAAAAAAGCGATGGCTTTAACGAACGGAAACCGGAAACAAGCCGCCCCCCTCTTGGGGATCACGTATAAGTCTTTATGTAAAAAACTCAGTACGCTGGATCTAAAAGGGTGATGGGTGTGCTCACTTACCGGTATTTGGTCAGAGGTCAGGTTCAGGGGGTCGGTTACCGGCATTTTGTCGTGAAAACGGCGAACCAGCTGGGTATTAAAGGAACGGTCAAAAACCTCCCGAGCGGCGCGGTTGAAATATACGCCAACATCCCCGCCGAAAGAGTCCAGCTTTTTGAAAACGTACTCCAGGAAGGCCCGTTTTTGTCCCGAGTGGAAGAGGTGATCCGGGAGACAGTAGAACCGACGCTCTCTTTCGAAAGCTTCTCAGTTACATTCTGAGAGAGGAGAGGAAACGAAATAACTTTCCTTCGCTTGTAACCATCATGGGACTTCACCGTAGGGGGCCCCGTGAAAGGGGCCTTTAAGGGCGATGGGATTGTGCCGCTCCAAAAACCTCCCGGCTAGATATTTTCTGAACAAAAACCACGGCGAAGAGTTTGTCCTTCTTCCACGAAGGATTAAGAGGTATTTGAAGGATTTCTTTTTTTCCATCTTCCAAGGTTCTCACCGGAGTAGTTTGCGCAAAACGGACGACGTTTCTTAAAACCGAACGACCGTCCGGTACTTGATCCTCCACGAGTAGAACGACAATTTGAGCGTTTTCAAGAGGTTTTTCCAATTGAAAGGCGTATTCGACTAGGCCTTCTTCATAGGTCAGAGAAATTTCCACCGGATCTGAGACTATCGCGTTTTTCCGATCGGAAATCAACTTTTGAAATTGCATATAGAAGGTGGGCGATCCGCCTATTTTTTTCGTCACACCGTCCAGCACAAACATCGGAATTCCCTGATTGCCATACCAGTTGATTCGGTTATTCGTCCAGTTAAAGTCTAGACCGTCATTTTGAACATGGTAATGGACAAGTATCAAAGATGGATCCGCATCGTACATTTCGTTGACGACCGGATCGTAGGTCTTGCATGGCCCGCACCACGTCGCCGTAAAAGACTCGATCAGAACGTTTTTCGCAATCGTAGCGAATGAATTCGCATTCACTACGGATGCGAAATATGCTACGAGCAACATGAGGATTACCCAAGTTCTCTTCATAAAACCTCCTAATAGTATCGGACTGAGAGTATTCTTTTAGAAAACGCCGCCCTTCACGTATTCGATCATCATTAAGAGTAAAACGCGGGTTTTACCGCGCGAAGGGTTCTAACTACGCTTAAGAAGCGCTTTTCTTCTAAAGAAGTGCTTTTCTTCTAAAGAAGTGCTTTTCTTCTAAAGAAGTGCCTTCCTTCTTAAGAAGCGCTTTTCTTCTAAAGAAGTGCTTTTCTTCTAAAGAAGTGCTTTTCTTCTAAAGAAGTGCTTTTCTTCTAAAGAAGTGTTTTTCTTCTAAAGAAGTGCTTTTCTTCTAAAGAAGTGTTTTTCTTCTTAAGAAGCGCTTTTCTTCTAAAGAAGTGTTTTTCTTCTTAAGAAGCGCTTTTCTTCTAAAGAAGTGCCTTCCTTCTAAAGAAGTGCCTTCCTTCTTAAGAAGTGCCTTCCTTCTTAAGAAGTGTTTTTCTTCTTAAACGTCCTTGAGCTAAAGACGTCTTTTTTCAGTGGTTGATTTTTCTGCTATGCGATAAGAAAACTTCAAAGCGGAACAAACGGTACACTGTCCACATTTGATGCAATCCGTTCCGTTCACTTGAACAGGAACGTCCAACCCTTGGGGGCACTGATCGGAACACCGATCGCAATGGACGCACAGATTCTCTGAAAAGTTAATCTGGAGCGGCGTGACGCGGTTAAACAGGCCCAATATCGCGCCGACAGGGCATAAGAAACGGCACCAGAACCGGCTAATCCACAGGGAGAAGGCCACGATTATGATAAAAATGGCGATGTGGAGAATGGAAGCCGGATTGAAGGTCGCGATGCCGATCAGTATATTCGGCAGCGTTCCCTCTAAGGTACCGGCCGGACAGATCTTGCAAAAGAGCGGGTCTTTGAAGGTGAAGGCCAGCGCTAAAGCGACGACCAATACGACATATTTGATCCAGGGGTTAGAGCCCCGCCTTTTGACCCATCCAAGGGCGTCCTGAAACGTACCGAACGGGCAGAACCATCCGCACCAGCCTCTCCCCGCCAAAAGGCCGATAACGGACAAAGAAGCGACCGGAAAAAACGGGATATAGCGGAATATCAGAAAGTTCTGGAGCACGCCCATCGGGCAAGCGGCGCATCCCCAAGGAAAGGCATAACAATTCAACCCCGGGAAGATAAAAAAGGACATCGGACACCGAAAGACGAGACCGCCAAACATCAGTAGAATGCCGGCGCTTTTCGTGACAGTCTTCCAAAAGGTTCGCTTTTGTTTTCTCGATAGGGCTTTCTTCATTTGACTTCCCTCAAGCTCTTCAAAAATCGTTCGGGGAAGCGTTCCGCCCCTGTAATACGTGCTTTTCCGCCGACAATCGTGGACGGAACCACCAGTGTATTCCCGGAGTACACACCCTTATCCGCGGCCAATCGCGACTCTTCTTCCGCGTCATAAACCATGATCTCAAGGTTACCGCAATACATCGCCAACTCCTCCAAAAATTCGATCACGACCGGACAGGACCGGCACCAATCGGTATGAAAAACCTCCACCCGGGTAACGGGGAGTTCTAGGACCGCATCGATGTAGTCAGCCGTAATCGGAAAAGAGTCGGGGACGACCTCCATACCGATGCAGGAAATACAAAGCGTGGAAGCGATCGAACGCACCGTTTCAGGTTGATACTGGCGGATACCAAGCCAACCGGTAAGCGCGGCGAGGATAATGGCGAGGGTAAAGGCTTTTTTCGCGCGCGGCCAGAGCCAAAAAACCAGTACGCCGAGGACGCAAAAAAAGACACCATTCCCAAGATGTCGCAACCAGTCCGGAAAGCGAGCGGGCCGTATCAAGACCTCTTCTTCCCGGTATAGGCAGACGTCGCCTTCGCAAAAAGTGTATCGGACATCCGCATCGTAACGATCCGTTTTTTCCGTGACGAGCACGCGTTCGACATAGATCCCGCCGGCTTCTACCTTCGGGATCTCCACCCGGTTCGGCACCCCGGGCAAAAGGATGGAGAGATTCTCGAAATAGACAAGAGGGGAGGTGTTTCGTATACGCAACACAAGATAGAGCCCGTCGGACTCATCGTAATCCGCCTCGAAAGAAAGGGCGGAGAAGGCGACACAAGAGAGGGCACAAAGCGCTATGAAACAAATCAACCACTTGACTGCCTGCGAGGCAACTTCCCGTCGAACCGGTCCCGTTTGAGTCATCTTATCTCTCCTTTGTTCCAAGCGTAGAGCGCCAATCCGATCAATAGCGAGTTCGCCAGCATAGAACTGCCGCCGTATGTGAAAAATGGGAGCGGAATACCGGTTACCGGCGCGATACCCAGGACCATCGCCATATTGAAAAAGGTCTGAAAAAAGAAGATCGAAAAGACTCCAAGCAAAAGGTTTTTGGCAAAACCCGATTTTCGTTGGGCCTCTCGGAGGACCGCCAGCAAGAGCACCACCCAGATGGCGATGAAGAAGCAAAGCCCGAAAAATCCGCGTTCCTCCGCAAAAACCGCCAGGACGAAGTCGGTATGATCGGCGGGGATATAACCATAAATGTTACCCGGCCCTTGCAGGTATCCTTTTCCGTAAAGACCTCCCGATCCGACCATGGTGATCGATTGCTGCGTATGGTAGTAAGTATCTGGGGCTTTCTCGGGATACAAGAAAGCGATGATGCGCGCTTTCTGGTAGTCGCGCAGGCCGAAGAACCACAAAAGAATCCCGAACACGCCGCTCGCCAACAACGCGCGAAGGAGTTGCCCGCGGTCCTTAACGTTCATCCAATACAAAACAAAGAATAAAAAGATAAAGATCAAAGCGGTTCCGAAATCCGGTTCTAAAAAGATCAAAAAGGCTGCGCCCAGGGTGATGCCCGCCGGTATCGCCAGGAAAAAGAATCCGGGTCGCAGTTTTTCGAAAAGCGCCGCCAGCACGATCACCATCAACGGTTTCGAAATTTCTGAGGGTTGGATGCTCCCAAAGGGGGTTTCAAACCAACGTGTCGAGAAGTTGATCTCCTCTCCGAAACGCAGGACGGCCACGAGGCTTCCGAAGATGATCGCCAAACAAAGGGGCCATAACCGTTCCAAACGAAAAAAAGAAGAGAGAAAAACGGAGAGAAAGATCACCGTGAAACCGATGATACTCCAATTCACTTGATTGGAGGGCAGCTGCAGGAACTTGGAATTAAAGGTCGCGCTGGCCAGGTTTTGGTTTCCCATCACTGTCAGCAAGACCGTCAGAGCGATAACCACGATAGGAAACCCATAGCGCTTGGAAGAAAAGAAAAGGCGGCTTTCGCCACCTATCTGATCCGTCAAGCTGAAACGTTTCATTCTTTGACGAACTGTATAATCGCCATTTCAGCCGCGTCCCCGCGTCTTTGACCTAACTTCAGAATCCGTGTGTACCCGCCGGGACGATTCATAAACCCTTTGGAGATCTCATCGACCACTTTATTGCAAAGTTTTCTATCCTGTAGGAAAGAATAGAGGTGTCTTCTGGCAGCCACCGTGCCGCTTTTTCCTTTGGTGATCGCTTTTTCGATATACGGTCTGACGGCCTTCGCTTTCGGGAGGGTCGTTACAATGCTGCCATGCTCGATCAAGTCCTTTATCAGGTTGTTGATGAGGGCTTTTCGATGATCGCTGGGTCGGCTTAACGCGTTTATTTTATTTCTGTGCCGCATAGTCTTTACTCCTTTCTATTTCTTTTCTTCTGTCTCTTCGTAGGTGATGTTGAACAGGGTTTTGAGCTTTTCTTGGACTTCGTCAAGGGACTTTTGGCCGAAGTTGCGAATCTTGAGGAGTTCAGAGGGCGATCGCGCCAACAGATCCCCGATCGTATTAATTCTGTCCCGTTTCAGGCAGTTGTTCGATCGGACGGAAAGCTGGAGCTTTTCGATTGATAAAGAATGGACATCCCCTTCGATCTTCTCTTCGACCGGTTCCACTTTTTCAACCGGAGGGAGAATGACCTCTTCTGTTTCATTGTCTTCTTCTTCGGCTTCTTCGGCGATGCTTTCCACCTTATCTTCAAGCTCCTCTTCGATCTCTTCAACCGTGGCGGAGGAATCCGGCGTGCCCACTAAGGCGCTGTCGATGCCTTCGACCTGATCCAGGTCGGACCCGATGATTTTAAAATGCTCGATCATGATATCCGAAGCGACACGCAAGGCTTCCGTCGGTTTTATATTGCGTTTCGTCCATATCTCTAAAACGAGCTTGTCATAATCGGTCTTCTTCAATACCCGAACGTTCTCCTGACGAAAATTGACACGAACAACGGGGCTGAAAACGCCATCAATCGGGATCATCTGGATATCATCCGGTTTTTCCTGTTCCGAGATCGGTACATATCCTTTCCCGACCTGCGCATACATATACACCTCAAAATACGCATTTTCGTTCAGTGTCGCGATATGAAGATTCGGATTTGTGATCGTGATACCGGCAGGACAAACAACGTCTTTGGCAGTAACGAGGCATGGACCGTTTTTCTTTATCGACAGCTCGATCTCTTCGTCCATTTTCACCTCTTTCCGCAACTGAATCCGTTTTATATTCATGATAATTTCTAAAACATCTTCTGAAACGCCTTCTATGGATTCATACTCATGGAATTTATCGGGAAATTTGATCTTGGTAATTCCGAGCGCCATAATCGAAGACAGCAACACTCTGCGCAAAGAGTTTCCTAACGTTGTTGCATAACCCTTTTCGAGCGGAGCGAGAATAAACCTGCCATAGTAATAATCCCCGTCTTCTCTTTGCTCCTCAACAACTAACTTTTGAGGCATCACGTATTTTATCATTCTCTTTTCCCTCCTGTTTAATGATGGTAAGAACGGAAAAAGAAAGGGCGATTCTTTTCCATCCCCTGCCAGTCTTACTTCGAGTACAATTCGACGATCGATTGTACGTCTAACGGTAACTGGGTTTCTTCGAGGTTGGGAAGACGGAGTATGGTTGCCTTAAACCCATCGAAATCGATATCGAGCCAACTGGGTGTCCCGCGATTTTTTGCCGCTTCGACCGAGCTTTGAATCGTTTTGACGGTTCTGCTCTTTTCGATGAGTTCGACGACATCGTTCACGCGAAGGAGAATGGAAGGAATATTCACTTTTTTACCGTTTACCTTGAAATGGCCATGGTTCACCAATTGGCGGGCTTGATCCCGGGAAACGGCGAATCCCATCCGATAAACGATATTATCCAGCCTGGATTCGACCAATTTAACCAAAAGCTCTCCTGTGACTCCTTTTCTTCTTCGCGCTTCTTCAAAGTATTTCGCAAACTGGCTTTCAAGAACGCCGTAGATCCTCTTCATCGATTGCTTCGCTCTCAACTGAGCGCCGTACTGGGTTAATTTTTTCGGGTTGCTTTTTCCGTGTTGGCCGGGGAAGTAGGGCCTTTTTTCAAAGGCGCACTTGGTAGTGTTAAAGCAGCGATCCCCTTTCAAGTATAGTTTTTTGCCTTCTCTTCTGCACAACCTGCAGGCAGGGCCAGTATAACGTGCCATTCAGCTTTCCTCCTTTAAGTCAATAACAACTGGAAGTGATCTTCTCTTTTTAGGAAGCGATCTTCTCTTCCTACGAACACTTCATCGGGTTCCTATGAATAACGGGACGGGTTTAGGAAGCGCTTGTCTTCCAAGGAAGTGATTGTCTTCCTAAGTGCCCCATCCTTATTGTAAGCCTCTTCTTTTCTTCGGTCGGCAACCGTTATGCGGAACAGGGGTCGAATCCTTGATCGTCCCAACTTCCAATCCGGCTGCTTGCAACGTTCGAATGACCGCTTCTCGTCCGGGTCCGGGGCCCTTCACGACAACATCCACCCGTTTCAATCCGTATTTCACCACTTCTTTTCCGACTTGGTCGGCAGCCAACTGAGCGGCATAAGGCGTACTCTTCTTGGAACCGGAGTAACCCACCGTCCCGCCGCTTGACCATGCCAGCGTGTTACCGTTGGTGTCCGAGATGGTTACGATCGTATTATTGTAGGTCGATTGAATATGGACGACCCCTTTATCGACCGAAAGCTTTTTCTTCTTCTTTGTTTCTGTTTTTCTTTGCGCCATCGTCAGACCTCCTCCTAAGCCTTACCCTTTGCGCGACCGATTCCGGGTTTGTGGCCTTTCCTCGTTCTGGCATTGGTTTTTGTTCTTTGTCCGCGCACGGGCAGTCCCAAACGATGTCTGAACCCTCGATAGCTACCGATTTCGATCAATCGTTTGATATCCTTTTGCAACTCTTGGCGGAGTTCCCCTTCAACTTTGTAGTTCTCGTTGATATGGGTGGTGATCTTTCGGATCTCCTCTTCGGTCAAGTCTTTTACGCGTTTCTCGCGATCTAAATTCTCTTCCGCGATAATTTTTTCTGCTCGCGTTGGGCCGATTCCATACAGGTAACGCAAGGCGATAAACAATTTTTTCTGGTTGGGTAGTTCTACCCCTAACACACGTGCCATCTACTCATAACCTCCCTTTTCCGTTAGCCTTGTTTCTGATTGTGTTTTCTGTTCCGCGAACAGATAATCTTTACGATGCCTTTTCTTCTGATAATTTTGCAGAATTCGCATCTCGGCTTAACAGATGCTTTTACTTTCATGGTATACACTCCTTTCGGTTTTCCTTTTATGCTATGCTTTTTTTCTGTAGATAATCCTTCCTTTGGTAAGGTCGTAGATGGATAACTCGACGACCACCGTATCTCCCGGCACGAGCCGGATAAAGTTCTTACGCATCTTCCCGGAGATGTGCGCCGTCACCTGATGGTTGTTGTCCAGAACCACTTTGAAAACGGCGTTCGGCAAGGCCTCCGTTACCTTCCCTTCTGCTTTGATTACATCGTTTTTATCTTTAGGCATGCTTTCCTCCAGTGGCTTGGCTACACATTCTGACCCCCAATACACTCGTTTCCCGCATCATACGCGGGTTAAATTCCGGACACCGCTATCGCATAAGGCAACGGTATCTTCATAATGAGCCGACAGCGAACGGTCCAATGTCACCGCCGTCCACCCGTTTTTGAGTAAGTCCGTTCGCCAGTCTCCGGCGGATACCATTGGTTCGATCGCTAACACCATACCTTTTCGCAGGATAACACCGTAGGAGGGTTCTCCGTAGTTCGGTATCTGAGGGTCCTCATGAAGGTTTTTGCCGATCCCGTGTCCGACATAGTCCCTAATCACGGAAAATCCGTGTTTTTCGACCCACTCTTGTATCGCATGCGAAACGGTTCCTAATGGGTTCTTTGGCGCAACCTTCTCGATCGCTTTGTCTAAAGCCTGAAACGTTATCTCCATCAGCTTCTTCGCCTCAGCCGACACGGTTCCGATCGCGAAGGTCCTGGCCGAATCCGCATGATATCCGTTTTTAAAGGCGCCTACGTCGATAGAAACGATGTCCCCTTCTTTAATCCGTCGATTTTTGGCCGGCATGCCATGCACGATCTCTTCGTTAATGGAAATGCAGGAAGCATACGGAAATCCATGATAACCTTTAAAAGACGGGATGGCTTCTTTTAACCGAATATAGTCCTCTATCCATTTGTCGATCTCACGGGTGTTCAAACCGGGTTTTAACCTTTCACCCGCAAGCTGGATCGCGCGGCCTACGATCTCTCCTGCCATCGCCATCTTTTCGATCTCTTCCGGGCGCTTTAGAATAATCAAGCGTCTTCTCCCTTTTCCGGCATCTTTTTTTCTCTTTCCAGAACCGTATTTAATACAACTTCGACTGTTTTGTCAATAGTGTCATCTGAATTTACGGTAACGATCAGGTTCCTATTCTGATAATATTCGATTAAAGGAAGGGTGTTTTCGCGATAAACCACCATTCTTTTACGAATCGTGTTTTCTTTGTCATCCTCTCGCTGAATTAAAGCGACCGGATGATCGTCACACTCTCCGTCTTTTTTCGGTTTCAACCCGATCAGATTGTAGACTTTCCCGCATTGGGGACAGACTCTTCGATTGGATAGCCGTTTAACGAGCGCATCTTCTTCGATTTCCATTACAAAGACGAAATCCAGCCGTTTGGTGCATTCGGCCAGAATTTCGTCTAAAGCTTTCCCCTGCACGATCGTCCTTGGAAAGCCGTCCAATATGAAGCCTTTCTGGCAGTCCGCTTTCTGCAAACGCTCTTTAACCAGTTCTCTCATAATCTCATCGTTTACAAGGAGCCCTTTTTCCATCACGGCTTTGACACGCTTTCCCAAATCCGTCGAAGACGCCACGGATTCTCGAAGCATATCGCCGGTCGATATGTGCGGGATCCGCAACACAGCGCCCAAACGAGAAGCAGCCGTCCCTTTTCCGGAACCGGGGGCTCCTAAAAAGATAATATTATAAGAGAGACCGTTAACTGTCTGCATCCTAAGCTCTACCTTTGAGTCGGCCTTTCTTGATAAACCCTTCGTAGTTCCGCATGATCATGTGCGCTTCCATTTGCTGCAAGATATCCAGAGCAACCCCGACAGCGATAAGGGCAGAAGTACCGCCGATCCAAATATTGACGCCGAGCGTTGAGGAGAGCAGATAAGGAACCAGCGCCATGATAACTAGAAAGATCGCCCCGATAAAGGTCATCCGATTGAGGATCCGGGTGAAGTATTTTTCGGTAGGCGCGCCTGGGCGTATGCCGGGGACAAATCCCCCATACTTTTTGATATTGTCTGAAACGTCGTGTACATCAAAGGTCGCGATGCTGTAGAAATAGGTGAAGAACAAGATCAGGATCGCATAAATCGGGAGATACAAGTATCCGTTGGTGCCAAGCCATCTCTGAACGGCTTCGGACCCGGATAATGAAGCGATGGCCGTGGGGATGACCATGATCGCTTGCCCGAAAATTATCGGGATAACGCCCGCCTGATTAACCTTGATCGGGATATAGGTCGTTTGACCGCCGTACACTTTTCTGCCGGTCACGCGTCGGGCATATTGAACGGTAATCCGTCGTTCACCGAGTTGCACATAGATAATGGCGATGATGATGGCGGCGATCACGGCGATCAGGATGATCCATTCCAAGATCCCCATCTGTCCGATGAGGGCTTGACCAACATAACTCGGGTAACGGGAGACGATACCGGCGAAGATTAAAACCGAGATCCCGTTTCCGATCCCTTTTTCGGTGATACGTTCGCCCAACCAGATCGCGAACATCGTCCCACCGACAATCGTTAGCGTTGAAACAAAGATAAAGAAGAAAGGAGAGATCCCTTCAACTATAAGCGCCGGGTTCCTCGAAATCGAAACGCTCAGGATGAATCCTTGCAAGAAGCCTAAGAAAAGCGTCAGATAACGGGTATACTTGGCCAGTTTTTTCTTTCCTTCTTCCCCTTCTTTGGAGAGTTCCTTCAAGGCAGGGATGATGCTCATCAACAGCTGCAAGATGATAGAGGCGTTGATGTAAGGCGTAACGCTCATCATCAATATGGAGAACCGCTCGACAGCGCCGCCGGCAAAGACGTCATAAAAGCTGAAAAGGCCGCCCGCCGCTCCCGATTGAAAACCTTGAAACACATTTGCCCATTCGCCCAGGTTGATACCCGGAATGGGGATATAGATCCCCAAACGATAAACGATCAGCATCAGCAAGGTAAAGATGATCCGGTCCCTTAACTCTGGAATGCGGAACGCGTTTCTAAAGGCTCTCCACATTTATATCACCTCGGCTGATCCGCCGGCAGCAACGATCTTTTCTTTTGCGCTTCCGCTGTACTGGTTCGCTTTAACCGTCAAGGCTTTGCTGAGCTGACCTTCGCCAAGGATTTTGATACCGTCTTTGACCTTATGGATCACTCCCTTTTCGAGAAGCGTTCTGGGATTGACTTCCTCGTTCGCTTGAAAACGGGTGTCCAAATCACTGAGATTGACGATGGCGTATTCTTTTTTCGCGACGTTCTTAAACCCGCGTTTCGGAGATCTCATAAAAATCGGGGTCTGCCCACCCTCGAATCCGGGTCTGGTTTTACCCCTGCCCGATCGCGAACCCTGACCGTTATATCCTCTCGTTGAAGTCTTACCCATTCCCGATCCGGGACCGCGTCCAACCCGTCGGCGTTTTTTCATTGAACCGGGAGTTGGTGTCAAATCTTCTATCTTAAGGGCCATTCCTCTTCCTCCTCTCTGTACTATTCGTTTTCCGAAGGCAGTTCGCTACTGTCGACGGCTTCCACTTTCACGAGATGCCGTACGGTATTTGCCATTCCCATGATAGCGTCGTTCTTGACGTGGATGACGGAAGCGTGCATCTTTCGCAACCCCAGGGAACGAACGGTCAATTTCTGGTTTTTGGCGTACCCGATCGGACTTTTAACCAAAGTAATCTTCACGTATTCCATCGCTGATTCACTCCTTGTTTCCGGCGCCGTGGAAGACTTCCCGCAAACTCAAGTCTCTCTTGCTCGCAATTTGAGCGGGAGACTGAAGGGTCTTCAAACCTTCGAAGGTGGCTTTGATGACGTTGACGGGCGCAGTCGAACCCAAGTTTTTCGTCAGGATGTTTTTGACGCCTGCGAGTTCAACAACGGCTCGAACCGCGTTTGAAGCCACGATACCCGTTCCGGGCGCTGCCGGTTTCAGCATTATTTTTGCCGAACAAAACTTAACCATTACTTCGTGAGGAATCGTCCCCTTGACGATCGAAACTTGAACCATATTCTTCTTCGCTTCCGAGATCGCCTTTCGAATAGATTCGGGCACTTCTCGGGCAGATCCGATCCCAATCCCGACCTTACCGTTCTTGTCTCCTACAACGGCCAGAACCCGAAAATGCAAGTTCTTTCCGCCAGCGACGACCTTTGTCGTCCTCCGGATTTCCACAACGCGTTCCTCCAGCTCAAACTCCTCTTTTGGAAGCGTGTTTTTTAATTCTTCCTGCTGCACACTGATCCCTCCTGCTAAAACTTAAGCCCAGCTTCGCGGGCGCCGTCTGCCAGTTCTTTGATTCGACCATGGTATCGATAACCGCCGCGGTCGAATGTCACTTCCGTGATACCTTTTTCCAATGCTTTTTCAGCGATCTTTTTCCCAACGATTTTGGCTGCTTCTTTGTTCCACGTTTTCTTCGCTTCCCCTGAAGTCAGGAGTTCCTGCGAAGAGGCAGACAGGAGTGTAAATCCTTTCGTATCATCGATCAGCTGCACGTAGATATGTTTTTCGCTTCTAAAAACCGCCATTCTGGGCTTCATTCCGGTTCCGTTTATTTTTTTGCGAACGCGTATATGTCGTCTCTTTCTCATTTCGCGTCGATCATTCTTAGTCAGCACAACAACAACCTCCCTTCATCGTCCTTAGACCTTCTTACCAACTTTGAGAACAACCACTTCATCGGAGTAACGAATCCCTTTTCCGCCATAGACCATCGGCTCTCTCCATTTCCGGATGTTCGCCGAGACTTGTCCGACCTGCTCCTTGTCGGCTCCTTTGATGATGATCTTGTTCGGAGCGGGCACGGTGAAGGTAATTCCATCGGGCGGTTCCACGACAACCGAATGTGAAAAACCCAGGTCCATCTCCAGGTTTTTACCTTTCAACGCCGCTTTGTATCCAACACCGACGATCTGCAGTTCTTTCTGAAAACCCTCCGTGACTCCAAGGATCATATTGCGGATGAGGGAAAAATACGTTCCGGTCATCGCGCGATATTTCTTCGATTCGGCAGGTCTCCTCAAGGTTTCAAGGTCGGGATGCACCGTGATCTTTCCCTCTTCCAACTTCACGCTCACGTAAGGATGGAGCGTTCGAGAGAGCGTCCCGTGGGGGCCCTTGACTGTGATCGTACAGCCTTCAAGGTCGATTTTCACGTTGGCCGGTACGATTATCGGTTTACGGGCAAGCCGAGACAAAACATGCAATTTCTCTTTATCTAAAGCCATTGTACTCCTCCTATCTCCTTACCAGACGTAGGCGATAACTTCTCCGCCGACTCCCAGTCTTCTCGCTTCCTTATCGGTCATGACTCCTTTTGAAGTCGTGATGATGGCTATCCCGAGACCGCCTTTCACCGGAAGGATCTTATCGTGGGATAAGTAAATGCGTCTCCCGTTCTTGGATACCTTCACTACCCCGTTCAGCACTTTTTCTTTTTTTCTTCGGCTTCCCTTATACTTTAAAACGATACGGATAATCCCTTGTCTGCCGTCTTCCATATATTTATAGTCATTGATGAAGCCTTCTTTCTTCAGGACGTCGCAGATCGCCTTCTTTAGATTCGAAGCCGGGATGTCAACGGTTTCTTTCAACACTGAATTCGCGTTCCGCAGTCTTGTTAACATATCAGCGATTGGGTCACTCCACACAGCCTGCTCCTCCTTCCTTACCAGCTGGATTTTCTGACGCCAGGAAGTTTTCCTTCCAACGCCATCTTTCTCAAGCAGCATCTGCAAATCCCAAAGTCTCTGTACACAGAGTGGGGTCTCCCGCAAATTTTACACCGCGAATAATCTCTGACCTTATACTTCTTTGGGCGAGACCAGCGTGCAACCATCGATTTCTTTGCCATCTTTACCCTCCATCCTCAGCCTTTTTTGAACGGCAGGCCAAGTGAACTCAACAGCGCTTTAGCTTCCTCGTTGTTCTTGGCGCTGGTTACAATGATAATATCCATTCCCTGTACCCGCTTTACTTTTTCCACACGAATTTCCGGAAAGATTACTTGTTCCGACAAACCGAAGGAATAGTTGCCCTTTCCGTCGAACGAGTTCGGATTAAGTCCTCTAAAGTCTCGAACCTTCGGCAGCACGATATTGAAGAGCTTGAACAGGAAGTTCTCCATAACCTTTCCGCGCAGCGTCACTTTTATCCCGACTGCCATCCCTTTCCTGATTTTAAAGTTGGAGATCGCGCGTTTCGCTTTCGTAAT
>JAAYCF010000128.1 GCA_012744415.1 Thermotogaceae bacterium | reverse complement strand
TCTTGGGGTTATTCGATGAGAATAAGCTTACTCATTGGGTCAAGCGTTCTAACCAGGCGATACCGTGACAACTGCTCTGCTTGGGTACACCCGACCGGCAAAGAACAATGAAAAATCAAAATGGAAGGCGCATCGCGTTTTTTGAGATAACGCCGCAATCGTCAGCGATTTTCGAAAGAAGGCGAAAAGGGAAGTTCGAGACCGATCGGTTTCGTGAATCGCTTACTATTTAGTATCAGGCAAAGGTTCGTGATCCTGAACCGATACCTGTCGCGTGTCTATCCTTCTACGATTTGAGCTTTATTGGGGTCGTCGCGCAGTCCGATTACGGGGTACCCCCGCGCCGTTCGGAAATCATCGCCGCTTCCAGTAGACGATCTGCCAGGGTTCCAGACGAACCGTCGAAGAAAGGGTCTTGTTTTCCCCCGTCAGGAGGTTCTCCACGTTTTCATTATCGAAAGGCAATACAACGTCCGCTGGGGCGCCCTCGGCGTTTATCGCGATGGTAATCCGTTCTCCTTCGATGGCACGTTCAAAAACCCACTGGCGATTGCGGATCAAAAGGGTTCGATAGTCTCCATAAGAAAGGCATTTTTGTGCTTTCCGCAAAGCGGCTAACTTTCGGACCCAATCGGAAAGATCATTCCGGGCCGGCGCATCGAAACAGGGGCGCAATGGTCGATCCGATCCGTTATCTTTACGCCCTTGGGCGCCCCATTCGCTACCGTAATAGAGGCAGGGGATACCGGGAATCGCAAAAAGCATCCCGTAGATCAACGGCAGATGCTTCCGTTCCTTTAATACGCTCGCAATCCGGTTCACATCGTGGTTGTCAACGAAGGAAAAGAGATGCTTTCCCGGGTATAGCGCGCCGTTTTGACTTCCGAACAGACGGTTGAGGGAATAGTCGATCTCGAAAAGATTGAGATCGTTCAAGCTCGAATAAAGCCCTTTGTACACCTCGTAATTCGTACACGAGTGGCAGGCATCCTCTTCGAGGAGGGGGGCGTAGAGGCCATTGACGATTTCGCCAACCAGAAAAAAATCCGGCCGAATCCCTTCGCAAAAACGCCGCAGTTCGATCAGGAAATCGTGATCCAAGGAGTAGGCGACATCCAATCGAAGCCCGTCGATCCCGAAGGTTTCGATCCAAAAACGAACCGAAGAAAACAAATACTCTTTAACAGCAGGATTTCGCAAGTTGAGCCGAACGAGGTCGTAATGGCCTTCCCAACCCTGATAGGAGAATCCGTCGTTGTAGGGGCTGTTCTGATCAAAACGCATGAAGAACCAGTCCTTATAAGGCGAATCCCAGCGGTGCCGCTGAACCTCCTGGAAAGCCCAGAAGCCTCTACCGACATGATGGAAAACTCCGTCCAGAATGATCCGTATCCCTTCGCGATGGCACCCCTCACACAGGGCGATCAAATCGTCGTTGGTTCCCAAACGGGCGTCAACCGTTCGATAATCGCGGGTATCGTACCCGTGTCGATCGGATTGAAATACGGGGGAGAGGTAGAGCGCGTTGACCTCCATCTCACGTAGATACGGAATCCAGTCCCGGATTTTGTTCAGTCGTGGTTCCAGGCGTCCGTCGTTATATTCCGGCGCGCCGCAAAAGCCCAGAGGATAGATTTGGTAAAAAATGCTGTCATAAGCCCACATCGAATCACTCCTTATGTACTTACCTTTAAGTATATAAACGATGAAAAAAAAGAAATCTAAACGAAGATCCCATGCATAAACTGTCTGACCAACTTCGCGGCGGCAGAAGGATCCGGCATATCCGTCTCACGGATTCCAGTGTAGGTATACCGGTTAATCAGAGACAAGAAGCATTCGGCATCTTGGCGTTCTTTACCCTTCAGATTCGGATGGCTCTTGGCGATCGCTGAAAAGAGGTTCAAAAAAATCTTCTCTTGCTTCTCAAGGTAGGGATGTACTACCCGATACGCCACGGAACGGGGCGGCGCGTAGCTTAAGGATAGCAGCATCGTGTAAAAATGGGGGCAGTAACGGGCGTAAGCGAAGAGGGTTTCCGCCGTTTTTAAGAGAACGGGAAAAACGTCCGCGTGATAGTTCTCTGGATGCGGCTCATAACGGCACGTTTCTTCCAGGTTTTCTAACAATCGGCCGTAGTAGGCTTCCATTATCGATTGCAGCAACCCCTCTTTGCTTTGGAAGAAATAGTAAAGGGTGGGCTTCGTAATGCCCGCCACCTGGACGATTTCATTGACCCCGACGGCGTCATATCCTTTTTCGGAGAAAAGGATCAGCGCCGATTCAAGGATAGCGTTTCTACTGTTGGATTTATCGCTCATATCCCAATAATATACCTTTCGGTATATCTTGTCAAGTCCCTCTCGAAAAAAATATCGGCAAGAGGCGGTCCCCTTACCCATGTCTTCCGAAATGTTCCACCCTCGGATGCTGATGAAAGGAGAATCACGAGAAAATGCTATAATCGGCTGGAAAGAAGTGTTTCGCGCGTGAATGCGATCGCTCGGCAACCTACCCCGAGGGGGATTCGTCAGAAGTGAGGGGAGGTTTTTTTCGTCCCAGTGACAATCGGGAAATTGATCACATACGGTCGGATAGTATTTTTCGTTAAATCAACCACCATCATGCCCGATATAAGAGAGGGATCCGTTTTTTAAAAATTTTCAGAGGAGTGGCTTAGGATGAAACGAACAAGCAGTGTTAAAAGCAGCGGTTGCCTCGTCAACCTCTTGGTATTTTGTGTGATCGGCCTTTCGGTTTGGGCCGCAATCGCCACATGGTTCGCCGCGAGGAATATTACGTTTGAAAAGATATTAAAAGAGAACCAGCAGTTGAAAGAGGCCCTAACGAGGATCACGGCCGAAGAGCAGATCGGTTATGCCAAAGTGATCAAGCAAGAGGTCGTGGACGGCAAGATAATGACGACGATGAAATTCGTGGAAACCGCTCGAGAAGACCCTTCCGCTATCATTTTACAAAAAGAGTACACCATAGAAGGAGAGATCGTTTTCTTTGACGCCATGATCGTTCGCTTCAACGATCAGCTCTTACTGGACGGAAAAGAGCGCGCCCTCTATCTCTGGCGGCGCGTGTACGGGGAAAACACGCCTCCGTCCCAAGGCTTCCCGATCGAAGAGAGGGAAAAAGAACCGGAACGGTATAAAGAAATTTTCGCCAAGCTTAACCAGAAAGACAAAGAGATTTTTTGGTCCTCGGTTTGGGAATTATCCAATGACCCCGAAAAGTTGAAGCAACTGGGGATCAGCGCCATTTACGGGAACGCTACCTATACGAAATTGAAGCCCGGTATGGTCTATATATTCAAGATCAACCACGCAGGTCAGGTCTATCCGGAGATTATCCCGGACTTTTAATCGCCTGAGCGCGCATACGCTTGTATCAGCGCGTATACGCCCGATTCCGTCAGAAAAAAACGAATCATGGTATAATAGAGGCCGATTTTTTATCCAAATTTGAAGGAGGAACCCGAATAATGAGTAAGAAATGGGTTTATTTTTTAGGAAAAGGTAAAGCGGAAGGCGGCGCGGGTATGAAAGAGATACTTGGGGGAAAAGGCGCCAACCTTGCGGAAATGATCAATATCGGGATTCCCGTCCCCCCTGGGTTCACGATTTCTACGGAAGTGTGCAAAACCTTCTATGACCTCGGCAAGAAGTATCCAGAAGAGTTGAAGGATCAAGTCGAAGCCGCGATGAAGATGCTGGAAAAAGAAACGGGAAAGAAGCTCGGTGACCTTGCCAATCCCTTGCTGGTATCCGTACGATCCGGCGCTGCGATTTCGATGCCGGGTATGATGGACACAATCCTAAACCTCGGTTTGAACGACCAGACGGTGGAAGCCCTCGCGAAAGGCACCGGCAACATTCGTTTCGCTTACGACTCTTATCGCCGGTTTATGCAAATGTTCGGCGATGTCGTTTTGACCATACCTCACGAAGATTTCGAACATGAGCTGGAAGCGGTGAAAGCCAAAAAAGGCGCCAAACAAGATACGGAACTGGACGCCAATGATCTGAAAGAAGTGGTCGATCGGTACAAAGGGGTCTATCGGAAGAATGGAAAAGAATTCCCGCAAGACCCGCAACAGCAGCTTTGGGCATCCATAGGCGCCGTTATTCAGAGCTGGATGAACGAACGCGCCATCACCTATCGAAGACTGAACAACATCCCGGAGGGGTCCCTTTTGGGGACAGCCGTCAACGTTATTTCTATGGTCTACGGAAATATGGGAGAAGAGAGCGGAACCGGTGTGGCTTTCACGCGGAATCCTTCCAACGGAGAAAAGAAATACTACGGAGAGTTCTTGAAAAACGCCCAGGGAGAAGATGTGGTCGCCGGAATCCGAACACCGTTGCAGCTCGATCAAATGATTAAGGAATGGCCGGAAGTCTATGCCCAATTGACCAAAACTTTCGACATCCTCGAGAAGCACTACAAAGACATCCAGGACGTTGAGTTCACGATCGAGAATAAAACGCTCTATATGCTTCAAACCCGCAATGCGAAACGTACCGCCGCCGCAGCCGTCAAGATCGCGGTGGATATGGTCGAAGAAGGCGTGATCGACAAGAAAAAAGCGTTGGAACGCGTCACGCCCGAACAGATCGAAAACCTGCTTCATTCAACCTTTGATCCAAAAGAAAAGAAGCAAGCTCAGGTTTTAACGGTGGCGCTTCCCGCCTCTCCCGGCGCAGCATGCGGCCGAGCCGTTTTTGAAGCGAAGGTCGCCGAAGAATGGGCGGAGAAAGGTGAAAAAGTGATTCTCGTTCGGATGGAAACCTCTCCTGAAGACATCGGCGGGATGGCCGCGGCCGAAGGGATCCTGACTGCTCGCGGCGGAATGACCTCCCACGCGGCGGTTGTCGCGCGGGGTATGGGAGAACCGGCCGTCGTCGGCGCGGAAGAGTTGGAAGTGGACTATGAGAAAAAGCTCTTTAAAGTCAACGGAACGCAGGTAAAAGAGGGAGATTGGCTCTCTCTCGACGGAACGACCGGAGAAGTGTTGCTCGGTAAAGTAAAAACCATCAAACCGGAAGGCCTCTCCGGACCTCTGGCCAAAATATTGGAATGGGCGGACGAAGTTAGGAAGCTGGGAATCCGCACAAACGCCGATATCCCGAGAGATGCTGAAGTG
>JAAYCF010000127.1 GCA_012744415.1 Thermotogaceae bacterium | reverse complement strand
TGCCGATAGACACTACGACGGGGTTCAGGCATTTTAAGCAACTGTTCCTCAACACAACTGATCAGATAGGAAGCCTCATCGGTTCGCTCAATCGCGACGGCCTCCGCAACCTTTGGCGGCAGGGGAATGGACACCGCGACATCGAGGGTATAATCCGAAAAGTATCTTTCAAGTGAGAACAGACGTTCGATCTCCACGTGATAATCCGGATAACATTGAGTAAGTTCTTCCCGGTTCGTGAAAATGACGTTATCTTCTTCTTTTTCTATCGATGCCGACCTATCGCGTGTTACCCCTTTTTTCATAAAGGAAAGCGCTTCGCCTACCTCCTCATCCAGCGGTTCGAGGGCACACGCGGGAAGGAAAAACACGGTGTGTTCGTCGTGAGTCGCGCGGCGTGTAGAAGTGAACCCGTGATAAGCATTCGGGTACTGCAACAAAGCGTTTTTTTCCACGGCGTATTGAAAAACCTTGAGAATCTCCGGCGCTTCGAGTATGGCCGTGAAGGTTACCCTATTGTTGTGGTACTGAACCAAGAGATTGTACCCGTGGCGATTGCGCGCATAACAAGAGACTCGCCCTTCCTCCGTTTGGCATTCTTTCCCGATTATTGGTAGGATTCCCTTTTGATGGGCAAATGAAAAGAGCTTTTGGGCGCCAAAAAAGTTCGTATCGCATAACGCAACATAGCGAAGTTTGGATTGGATCGCTTTTTCTACCAGTCTTTCGATGGTGACGGCCGAATCATAGAACTGGTAGCAGGAATGCACGTGGAGCATTCACGATCACCCCGTTCTGAAGGTGCGGCAGGTTATCTTTTCTGTACGGAGGAGGTCTCCCTCGGACCGTATGCTCTCCTTCTAAGCAGCAAACCCCGATTACTCGGGGTTTGCTGCTTTAGCACCTGATTGGGAATGTGGTGGCGGCGGTCAGAATCGAACTGACGACACTACGGGTATGAACCGTATGCTCTAGCCTACTGAGCTACACCGCCATAAGCTGGTCGCGGGGACAGGATTTGAACCTGTGGCCTTCGGGTTATGAGCCCGACGAGCTACCAGACTGCTCCACCCCGCAATTCTTGGTGCCGAGGGCGGGACTTGAACCCGCACGAGGCTTACGCCCCAACGGATTTTAAGTCCGTTGCGTCTGCCGATTCCGCCACCTCGGCGAGCACGCATACTATACCACAAACCGTGTGGATTGTCAATATTTCCGGGCGGCAGCGAGGTTATGAATCATCCCTTTGCCCGTAACGATTACACGGATTTCTGGTAAATCGTGTATAATACTCAGCAACCAAAAAAGGCGGCGGATCGAAGTATGGCGATGACGAGAAAAATCCCCATCCTTAAAATTACGGAACGTTTTCACGAGGCTTGTGAGGACCTCGTCGTTGTTGAACGCGTGATTCACGTTTTCATCGAAAAACAGCACGCATTTTCGGCGACGATCTCCGATTTGATGATAGATCTTTTCCTGATCGGTCATCTTTTTTCCGAAGGATACATCCAAAAGGTCTCTGATATTCGAGAA
Organism: Thermotogaceae bacterium; assembly: GCA_012744415.1. Classification (GTDB taxonomy): domain Bacteria; phylum Thermotogota; class Thermotogae; order MWEM01; family MWEM01; genus MWEM01. Next base: position 5,223 of record JAAYCF010000127.1, on the reverse strand, counting down.
ATCCTGTCCCAAGGAGATCGGTACGACATTTTTCTGTGTCAAGGGTACGCTCCCGCGCAGATTGCGTTGGCTCGTGTGGAAAAGCTGATCACTTCTGCTTGCGGAAACGTACCGAATAGCGAACCTCAAAAAGCAGAAAGAGCGGAAGAGAAGAAACGATTCGAGATTGAGACACTCTTGTCCTTGATGAAAGAATTCCAAAGCGGCGCGAAGGTCTTCCAAGAGACCGGCGGTGTTCACAACTGCGGGTTATCCGATGGAAAACGCCTCCTGTTCACCGCGGAAGATATCGGACGGCACAATGCGGCTGACAAAATTATCGGCTATTTACTCCAGGAGGGGCTTGACGCCAACGGAAAGATTCTCTTTACCACAGGACGGATCAGTATGGATATCGTATTAAAGGCGCTCGCGGCAGGCTTTTCGGGGATCATTTCGAAGTCGGCTCCTACCGATTTGGCCGTCCGGATCGCTCGAAGGAATCATTTGGTTTTAATCGGCTTCACGCGTGGCAATCGATGCAATCTTTATGCCGGTGAAAACCGCGTGGATTTATAATTCGAAGCCCGGATCCCGAAGCCGGGCGCATCGAATATCGAATGCACATTTTTCGGTGGACAAGAAAAAAACTTGATTGATCGGAGGTTACGTATGAATTCTTTCACCTTAGCCTTGGATATCGGGGGCACAAAGATACTCGGCGCCGTCATAGACAAATCGGACACAATTCTCTTCACCGAAAAAGCGCCGACAAAAGCAGGAAAAGGAAAGAATGAAGTGTTTTCTCAGATCACGTCTCTCGTCGAAAACTTGAAAAACAAGCTCCGGGACGAAAACCCAACCGCAGAGATCGCCGCGATTGGCGCCGGTTGTCCTGGATTGATCGAAAACGGTACGATTCTGTTTACACCCAACTTGCCGCTCAATCAGTTTCCCTTAAAGACAGCTTTGGAAGATACTTTTAACGTTCCTGTCAGCGTCGGGAACGATGCGACGCTGAGTATGTCGGGAGAATGGAAATACGGGGCCGCGAAGGGATTAAACCATGTTATCGGGATTTTTGTCGGAACGGGTATCGGCGGCGGATTAATCTTCAACGGAGAGGTATACGAAGGGGCGTATGGCATCGGTTCCGAAATTGGCCATATGATCGTTAATCCGGAAGGGCCTTTTTGTGGATGCGGAGCAAAAGGGTGTCTGGAAAGCGTCGCTTCTAAAACCGGTATGTTGAAAGAGATAAAAAAGCAGATTAAACGTGGAAGGAAATCCGATTTGGAGCGATTTTTCGAAAAAGGGTACGGCCTTCTAAAGAGTTCGATGCTCAGAGAAGCGATCGAAAAAAAGGACGAATTAGCCATCGAAGTACTCGATGAGGCTTGCCGCTATTTGGGAGTGGCTACCGCTTCTCTGCTCAATCTTTTAAACCCGGAAATGATTGTTTACGGGGGAGGTATCGTATCTTCGTTGGGCACCTATATGTTGCCGAAAATATTGGAGTCCGCCCGCCGTTACGCGCTCCAAAAAAACTTCTCCAAAACCACGCTCACCTGTTCTTCGTTAAAAGACTACGCCTGCTTAATGGGAGCTCACGATCTGGCTTTAAACCGGAAATGAATCTTGGGTACGAGGAGCAAGAATGGTAGAAAAACACAAGAATAAAAAAGAAATCGCCGCGGTTATCAAGATTTCTTCGGATGTCGTCTACCTCTGTATCGCGGAGACGAAGGAAAACGGGATTAAAATCCTCGAGTATCTGGAACACCCGTTTTCGATTGCTCAAGATGCGTATACAAGCGGCAAAATTGGCGCCGAAAAAGTGGAGAAGGTCTGCGCGATTCTGAATAATTACCGGAAACTCATCCAAGAATACGGAATCACGAAGGTAAAGACCTATGCAACGACCGCTTTTAGAGAGGCCGCTAACGCCTCGTTTATCATCGACCAGATAAAAACCCGCACACATTTGGATACCATCGTCTTAGATGATTGTGAAGAGAAAACCTATATCTATAAGCAGATGATGTATCAAATGGAACAATCCCCGCAAATAAACAACAGCAACGTTTTTATGGCTTACATCGGCTCCGGCAGTCTGGGGATCGCGGTCTATTCCAAAGGCAATATCCTTTTTTCTCAAAATATACGGATCGGAACGATGAAACTGCTTGAGATACTCGGAGATTTGAAAAACGATCAACAGCATTTCTATACCGTGATCCAGGAATACTTGTCCAGTTTTAAGCATGCGATCAAAAAAATGTTGCCGATCGACCATTTTGACTACTTCATCGCGTGCGGAAAAGAGATACAAGCTGTCGCCCAAATCTGTAAGGCCGAAGAAAATGACGGTTTGTGGTTTTTTTCGAAAGAAGCCTTTACGACTTTATCTGAAGAACTAAAGTTTAAATCTCCCAAACAAATCGGCAAATTATTCCCCATACCTGAGATTCGCACTCAGTTTATGCTGCCCTTTATGGGTATATATCAAATGCTGCTGGAAATCATACAGGTGGAATCCATCGGAGTCGTCCCCTCCGGCTTATTGGAATCCCTCCTTTTTGAGATGCTGCATCAGAAGGAAGCCCTCAAACGCGCGAAAAAATTCGACGCTCATACCATCCTTTACGCGAAAAACTTGGGTCGCCGGTTTTTCTATGAGGAAGAACACGCAATAAAAGTAGAAGAGTACGCGGTAGCGATCTTCGACGCAACGAAAAAAATCCACCACTTAAGCCATCGCCATCGATTTTTGTTACAAATCGCCGCCCTCCTGCATGATATCGGCAAATATATCCATCTGAAGTACCATGCCCTCCATTCTTACCAGATCATTCGAGATTCCGAAATCTTGGGTTTGAGCACCAAAGAGCTTATGATCGTCGCGAATTTAGCCCGTTTTCACACCCATATCGTGAACGACTTCTACCAGACGGATTTCGGAGGGTTGACGAAAGAGGACGGCGTCATTCTATCGAAACTCTTGGCGATCCTCAGAATCGCCGACGCCTTGGATCGTTCCCATGAACAAAAAGGGACGAAAATCGAAGTCCGATTGAAGAAAGATACCGTCAAGATTTTTTTACACACCTCTTCTCAGATCTTTCTAGAAAAATGGATATTCGACAAGAAATCGGATTTCTTTTCTGAAGTTTTTGGATTGCCTATCCTCTTAAAGCGGGGTGACAGCCACGAATCTTGAAGACCCAAGTCTCTACTTGAACCGCGAACTCAGCTGGTTGGCTTTCAACGAAAGGGTCGTGGACGAAGCCTTCGACAAAGACAATCCGTTGCTGGAACGGCTAAAATTCCTATCGATATCGGGATCCAATCTCGACGAATTCTTTATGATCCGTGTTGCCGGGCTAAAAGAGCAGAAACATTTCGAATACACCGGAACGGATCCCTCCGGGTCCACTGCCGAACAACAGCTTGCCATGATCTCCCAAAAGGTGCATGAGATGGTCAAGAAGCAATACCTTTGTTTAAATCGCGAGCTGTTGCCAAAGCTTAAAAAAAGCGGCATAGAATTTTTAGAACCGGAGGATCTCAATCAAAAGCAAAGCAAACAAATCGCCGAGTACTTTTTTACCGTTCTTTTCCCAGTATTAACGCCTATGGCGATTGATCAAAGCCGGCCCTTCCCAATGCTTCCAAATAAGAGTTTGAATCAGGCGATTCTCCTCCGGAAGGAAGAAAGTCATGAACCCTACTTCGCGCTCGTACAGGTTCCGGCTGTATTACCACGATTCATCGAGTTGGGGCACCGTGGGGCCAATGATTCAAGGGGAGAAACCAGAAAGTTTATCTTGCTGGAGAAGATCGTCGCGCTCTATGTGAAACATCTGTTCAGAGGGTACGAGGTGTTAGGTACCGTTTTATTCCGGATAACGCGAAATGCCGACCTTAGTATAGACGAAGAAGATACGCAGGACTTGCTTGAGGAAATCGAAAAATCGCTGAGGCAGAGACAAAGAGGGTTTCCAGTCAGGTTGGAGATCGAAAACAACGCCTTTCCCGAGATTGCGGAAACACTCTCCAAAATGCTGGAGATTGACGGGCGCGATATCTATGAAATTCCGGGTCCGATAGACCTTTCCGCATTCATGAAAATGTTCGATCTCCAAGGGTTTTCCGATCTTCGGTACGCACCGTTCAAACCCCAACTCCTGCCGGATGTCTTAGAACACGATAATGATTTTTTCCAGTTGTTGAAAGAAAAAGACCTGATGGTGCATCATCCTTACCATTCTTTTCATCATGTGGTAGAATTTTTAGAACAAGCCGCGAACGACCCGAAAGTGTTGGCGATAAAGCAGACGCTCTATCGTGTCAGTTCGAAGTCGCCTATCGTTGAAAGACTCATACAAGCGGCGGAAAATGGCAAGCACGTGACGGTTCTGATGGAACTTAAAGCGCGTTTCGACGAAGAAAACAACATACAATGGGCTAAACGTTTAGAAAACGCAGGTTGTTATGTCATCTATGGATTAGTCGGTTTGAAGACCCACTGCAAAGTGCTTCTGGTTGTGAGGCAGGAGGAAGACGGCATTCGAAGGTACGTGCACCTCTCCACCGGTAATTACAACGAAAACACGGCGAGGATTTATACGGATTTGGGTTTGTTCACGAGCAAAGAAGCCTTCGGAGCCGATGCCTCAGCTTTATTCAATGTTCTAACCGGGTACTCCGAAGCCCCTCAATGGAACGTGTTTTCTGTCGCGCCGAAGGGTCTCCGCGAAACGGTTCTCCAGTTGATCGATCGGGAAATTGGATTCGCAAGGGCCGGGCAGGACGCGCGTATCATATTCAAGATCAACTCCCTGCTCGATAAAGAGATAATTAAAAAACTTTATGAAGCCTCTATGACTGGCGTCCGGGTGGACCTCCTCGTTCGGGGAATATGCGGGATAAAGCCGGGAGTGGCGGGCGTGAGCGAGCAAATCCGAGTGATGAGCATCGTTGGCCGTTTTTTAGAGCACCATCGCATCTTTTACTTCGAAAACGGCGGGAATAGCGAACTGTTCCTTTCCTCGTCGGACTTGATGCCGAGAAACCTCGACAGAAGGGTGGAGGTCTTTTTTCCGCTTCTAGACGAAACGTTGAAAAAAGATGTCTATGAAGTCCTTGAGCTGATGTTTTCTGACACCATCAAAGGACGTTTGAGCCGATCGGACGGCGCGTACACGCGGATTGACAAACGGGGGCGGATACCCCTTAACGCGC
>JAAYCF010000126.1 GCA_012744415.1 Thermotogaceae bacterium | reverse complement strand
GAAAGGATGCGACGATTGGCGTCTAAAAGATCCGGGACCTTACCCGTATCCTTCCACCACCCCTTTAAGAAGTGATAGTTCACGACATTTCCTTCTTCTATCAGCAAGGAGATGGCGTCTGTAATCTCATATTCGCCTCGCCAAGAAGGTTTCAATCGACGGATCACGTCAAAAACGCGAAAATCAAAGAAATACAGACCGAGTACGGCATTCCGGCTTTCCGGTTCTTTCGGTTTTTCCACAAGACGGACGATCCGCCCGTCTTGCAGTGTCGCCACTCCGAAAGCCCTCGGGTCTTCCACTTCTTTGAGTAGGATGGTCGCCTGCGCCTGGCTGGATAAAAAAAGAGATTTCATTGATTCCAAATTTTCTTCCAATAGGTTGTCGCCCAGGTACAGAAGAAACTTATCGCCGGCTGTCCAGTCTTCGCATAGGCTTAAAGCGTGAGCGATTCCTTTCGCCTGTTCCTGCAAGATATAAGTGATCCGGACGCCAAAAGAGGCGCCGTTTTTTAGCGTTTGTTCAAAGATTTTTCGGTTATAATGGTTGACGACCAGGCATAGTTCGTCGATACCACAACTTTTGACCGAATCGATGACATAAGCGATGAGGATCCGATTCGCAAGAGGAAGAAGCTGCTTCGGACGGCTGAAAGTAAACGGTTTCAAGCGGGTGCCTTCTCCTCCACACAAGATGATCGCTTTCGTAAAACCCTCTCCTCTCACGGACAGCCGAACCGGCTATACCAATTCCGCGATTTTTTCAGCCAATCGATAAGAAGGAAGCACATAGTCCGAGTAACCTTCCTGGACGACAGACTTTGGCATGCCATACACAACGCAAGTTTCTTCTGATTCAGCCAAGATGACGCCTTTATAATGCTTTATCTTAAAAGATCCTTTCGTTCCGTCTCTCCCCATACCGGTCATGACCACGCCGATGGTTTTTTCTCTGTACAACTCTGCGGCATGCTCAAAGGTAAAATCCGCTGCCGGCCTAACCCCGTTGATTTTCGGGCTTTGATCCAAGAAAATTCGGATTTCACTGGATTCTGCGCGAAGACCGACATGGTAATCACCAGGGGCGACGTAAACGGTCCCCTGCTTGAGAATGTCTCCGTCTTTCGCTTCTCTGACTTCGATCTCAGAAATACGGTCCAATCGTTGCGCCAATGATGCTGTAAATCCTGCCGGCATGTGCTGGACCAGCAACACGGGCGCAGGAAGGTTTTTCGGTAAAGCCGGAATCACTTGATCCAAAGACTTTGGGCCTCCGGTGGAAGAGGCAATGAGAACAATCTTCCCTCTGGCGGTAAAGGAGCGGGGTGTCCGTTTCGCGATCGGAAGCGGACGATACTGTATCTTGGACGGGTCGATCAACGCCGCCTCTCGAATCTTCGTCAGCAAGGTGTTGCCCATGATCCGAAAATTCGTCGAAATCGAACCGGAAGGTTTGGGGACGAAATCTACGGCACCACTCTGGAGAGCCTCGATCGTTATATTGGCGCCTTCTTGAGTCAAACTGCTGACCATAATCACTCTCGTCTGTATTTTTTTTGTAATTAGTTTCAAAGCTTCTAACCCATTGAGTTTGGGCATCTCCACATCCATCGTGATCACGTCCGGTTTCAGTTGGATCGCTTTTTCGATGGCTTCCATTCCATCTCGGGCTTGGCTGACGATCTCGATGTCTCCCTGTCCTTCCAGGATATCTTTTATGATCATTCGCATGAAGGCCGAGTCATCACAGACGAGTACGCGAATTTTTCCCATGAGTCATCCCCTTTCCGATTAAAAGCAGTAGCGTAACTAAAAACAAGAAAAAAGCGAACAAGCCGATTAGATCAGGCAGTTGGAATAGATGTTTTCCAAAAATGACCAACCCAACAGAAACGGCAAACACTGCGGTTACCAATACGATTCCGGCCGACAGGTCTTTCGCTTTCTTTACTTCTTCGTGAAAAAACGGGTAAAAAAGATCTAATAGACTCTCGATTAAGGAATTCAACATCTCGAAAACAATGACAAGAAAAACCGAGAAAACGACCCATAGGATTTCAAAGGTGCTCAACGGCAAAAAAAACGTCAAGAATAAAACGAGACCTCCCACAAAAAAATCGATCCGGAGGTTTTGTTGTTTCCTTAAGGCTTGCATAATGCCGCTTAAGGCGTAAAAAAAACTCGAACCTAACTTTTTAATTGCGTTTTTCATCGCTATTTTCGCGTTTTATGTGATAGAAAAAACGGCCGCTTCCTCCGGTTAACCGAATTCCCAGATCATTCAAATGAGACTTTTGTAAATAATTTCTCATCCTTCAAAGAATACTCTTTATCGCTTAAGGTCATGCCGAATTGTATGGCCTGCATATTCATTTCGTAGTACTTTTTTGAAACTTCCTCGGATACAGTCTTTTGAAGGTTTTCCAACGTGATGATTCCGGATATCTTATAAATTAACCCTAACCCCACGACATTGGAGACGACGGGTGTCCCGAATTTTTCGGTGCACATCTGCGCGATGGGCATCGCAATGACTTTTCGAGTCAAGCGCTTGACGAAAGTCGGGATCTTCTTGATCGTCGTCGTATCGCAGACTAAGACACCGTTCGGTTTAAGCAGGGTGATGAAACTGTCGAGCGGTTTCTGATCCATGATGTAGAGCATATTGAAGGTGTAGGCTTTCGGGAAATCAATCGGATCCTGAGCGAACAATACGTCGCTGTAAGCCACTCCCCCGCGTACCTGCGCCCCGTAATGCTGTGATTGGACGACCCACTTGCGATCGTAAGTCAGGGTCTTCGCCAACATCAACCCCATTTTGATATTGCCTTGCCCGCCAATTCCGCCTATACGGACCGATAAAGGTTTCGATTCAATAGTATCCATATCTTTCACCGCCATCCCTTATGATTCCTGCATGGACATCGCTTTTTGGACGATCTTTTGGTATTCGGATAGATATCCTGGTTTTTTCTCGTTGATGAATTCCCCGATGACGATCCGGCCCGGATTGTTGCGTTGGGCTTCCTGCAACCTTACGATCGGGTCGTTGAGAATGTTTTCTTCCTCGGCCTTTCCCGCTTCGGGCGCTTTCGGTTTCGGCAGATTGAAGGCTTTCTCCTTGAAATAAAGCATCATCTGAGGAGCCGTCCCAATACCGGCGTAACGGCCGAGATAGGTCGGACACTGGGTCATCACTTCTACGAAAGAAAATCCTTCGTTTTCCAAACCGTGTTTGATGTAAGTTTGCGTCGGCAAAAAATGATAGGCGGTCGACCGCGCCACATAAGAGGCGCCCGCAGCAATCGCCATACGGGAAAGATCGAAGGAATTTTCCATATTCCCATAAGGGGAGGTCGTGGCGTAGGAATCGTGCGGAGTCGTCGGCGAATACTGCCCCCCCGTCATTCCGTAGATGTTGTTATTGAAACAAACTACTGTCAGATCGATATTCCGACGGGCCGCGTGGATAAAATGATTCCCTCCGATAGCGGCTAAGTCCCCGTCTCCCGTGATAACGATCACTTTAATCTCCGGACGGGCCAACTTGACGCCCGAAGCGAAAGCGATCGCTCTTCCGTGGAGCGTATGCAACGTGTTAAAATTTAAATACCCTGTCGCTCGCGAAGAACAACCGATTCCGGATACCACGGCCACTTTGTTCGGATCTAATTGAAGTTCATCTATCGCGCCCACAATCGCTTTTAAAGCGATGCCATTCCCACAACCGGGGCACCAAACATGAGGCAAGCGATCCGTACGCAAGTACTTGAGGTATTTTTCTAAGGACATATTTTTCCTCCGGCTACACTGATATTTATTAAAAATTATACCACGAACGATGAAGAAAACAATCAATCACAATTTTCGGTTTTTTATGATATCATAGCCAAGGGGCTTGATTTTGAATGAAATGGGGGAGTTAGGCATATGACTTACGACTTGATCGTCATCGGCTCCGGACCTGCCGGATACGTGGGAGCGATTCGCGCCAGACAATTGGGGTTGCAAACTGCCATCGTCGAAATGGATAAACCGGGCGGGGTATGTTTGAACGTGGGCTGCATCCCGACGAAAGCCCTTATCCATAAAGCCAAAGAATTCCGGGCGGCCGAGGGGTTAAAGAAGCACGGACTTCAAGTGGATGCCAGTCGATTTGATTTTTCAGGTGTGACCCAATATGCGAAAACCGTATCGACCAAACTATCCAAAAGCGTCGCGTTCTTGTTGAAAAAAGCGGGAGTGGAGGCGATCACCGGATCGGCAAAATTTCTTTCCCCAACAACCGTCGAAGTCTCGCGAGGGGAAGAAAAGGAAGTGCTGACCGGGAAGCATTTTTTGATCGCCACGGGTTCACGCCCAAAAAACCTTCCCGGGCTTTCGATAGACGAAGAGCGTATCCTCTCTTCGACCGGCGCTTTATTCCTCAAACAGCTTCCGAAAAAGATTGCCATCATCGGCGCCGGAGCGATCGGCGTCGAGTTTGCCTATATTTACCGTTCCTTCGGTTCCGAGGTTTACTTGATCGAAGTGATGCCAAGAATCCTCCCTTTGGAAGACAGCGAAGCCGTCGAAACGCTCACTAAACAGTATATCAAACAAGGGATCCAAGTACTTACGTCGACGAAGGTGCTTCAAGCGGAGGCGATCGACGAAGGGATGCGGCTTTCTATACAAAAACAGGATGGCGAGGCAGAAACGCTGATAGTCGACAAGGTGTTGCTGTCCGTCGGAAGAACGATCAATACGGACCATCTGGGTTTGGAAAATATACCGTTAACGACAGAAAAAGGCTTTCTAAGCGTCAACGCGCGCTACCAAACTGCCGTGCCGCACATATACGCCGCCGGAGACGTCATCCCGACGCCGTTACTGGCGCATGTGGCCTCAGAAGAGGCGATCAACGCTATCGAATCGATCGTGAACCCGCAAAAGGAACCGGTCGATTTCTCTGGCCTCATCCCTTCTTGCATCTATTCGGATCCGGAATTGGCGAGCTTCGGAGAACAGGAGGCGCTCCTGGTAAAAGCGAGCAGGCCTTTTAAGAAAACCGTTTTTCCTTACCGCGGGATCGGAAAATCCGTCGCGACGGACCAGCCTGAAGGTTTCATCAAATTGCTGAGCGATCCCGAAACAGAGCAGGTCTTGGGCGTCACCATCGTCGGAGCGCAGGCGACCGAATTGATACACGAAACCATGTTGCTGAAACAAACGAAGCAATCGATTCGGACGTTGGCGCATATGATTCACGCGCACCCCACGTTTTCCGAAGGGATCATGGAGGTGGCAAAATTGGCTCTTGGAGAAGCGATTAACCTATGATTCGGTTCCGCTGGTTTTTCTTGCTATTCTTCCTCG
>JAAYCF010000125.1 GCA_012744415.1 Thermotogaceae bacterium | reverse complement strand
TCGACACGACCGATCCACAGGCGATAAGCGGGATCTTCTTTCATACGCAGGATGTCAGCTTCGGTATAGCGGCGCGTTGTCAGGTTGAATTGATTGGTTTTTTGAGTGAGTTGGGCGATCCGAGGGATATCTTCATCGTCAGCGGGATGGATTTCCAAGGCCATATCCAGCGAGGAAAGATAGTGATCGATATCCTGATATTGCTGTTGCACTTGCTTGCGGTTGATGTCCGCGCGCATCATCCGGGTTCGTTGCGTGTCTTCTTCCGTGATTTCTAAAAACAAGAAGTGCTCGTCCGCCAATTCCCGTATCCAATCGGAAAGTTTCGAGGCATCTTTTGGAAAGTCCGGTGCGATGACTTCCGGAAGTATTTCTCTCACGGACTGACGTTCGAAAGGGGAGTCGTCGATCAAGACGAAAGCGTCCAACCCCACGTTCAATTCTTGCGCAAGCGCGGCGATATTCTGGGGTTTTGGATCCCAGTTGATCTTCATGGACACGAAATCTTCTGCTTTCAAAACCATCGCGGGGTGTTTCAGGAACACCTCCAACGCGTCCTCTGGATTATTCTTCGATACGACGGTCAGCATCACACCCATCTGCTTCAAATCAAGAATCCGGCGCTGAAAGTCATGAAAAGCCTTCCCTTCCTTTTCGGTCGAAAGCGTGATCCCGTCGATTCCTTCCTCTCCGACGACCCCGCCCCAAAGGGTGTTGTCCAAGTCCAGCGCTAGCACCTTTTTTCGTTTTCCCTGATAAGCGCGCAACAAGCGAGCCAGGCTTCCCGCTATCTTTTCTTCTCCCGAAGCGGAGAAAGGGATACTGCCGAGATACCACATCTTGCGGCTGTAAAACCGTTCGCGTCCGAATTCTTTAATCAGTTCTTCCAAGTCGAAGACGACGCCCCCCAACTCCCGGATATTGTGGTTCCACAGCGCTGCGGCTTCCTTCTCCACTCTTCGAGCGGATAGCGGAAGGATTTTTTCCCGGCGAATATCCAAGGTAGAGACGATCCAAAGCGTTTTGACTAGTTTTTCTTTGGCGTTGCGGATTAGCGCGAGGCCGTTCTCTAAAAAACCGATCAGATCCTGATCGGTGTGTTGTTCAAGCAAAGCGGAACCATCTAAGAACAATATCACGCAATCCGGGGGATTCTCGAAGAGCTTTCCGCCCGGAAGGAGGCTTTGTACCCAACTGTCGTACCCTTCCCCACAAAATACCTCTTGGAATCCTTTATCTTCCAGTCGAATTCTCAAAGAATTTACCGTCACATTCGAAAGCAACGCTATCTTTTTCATCCGCTCTATTTCCCCCCCGGTAAATGGCCCCCGTCTATCAGAAAGGTTTTTCCGCAAATCCACCGACTCCGTTGGCTTAACAGGAATTCGATAACCCACGTGATATCGAGCGGCTCTCCAAAACCTAAAGGATAACTCGCTTCCAGTGATTGCAACTGAGCGGGTGACATTTTGTTTAAAAACTCTTCGCTCATCGCGGTCTTTACGATTCCGGGAGCGACCGCGTTCAAACGGATCCCTTTCGTTATCAATTCCTGGCTCGCTGAACAGACGAATCCTTCCAGAGCGGCTTTACTCGCCGAATAAGCCGCCTTGCCCGGTGAGGCTTCGTGAGGAGCTAAGGAAGAAAGCAATACGAAAGAGGCTCCCTCCCGATAGTACCCTGCTTTTGAGAATAAGCGCACCAACTCGATAGCGGAAAAGGTGTTTATGGTGAATAACTCCTTTAGCACTCCGGGTTTAGTCATCGATAGCGGCAACGTTTTTTGGGCTCCGGCGCAAAACACTAACCCGTCGATAGGCCCCGATACCTCTTTTACCTTCTTTGAAAACGCTTCCAGTTTTTCCAACTGGGCTACATCCTGCTGCATCAAACGACACCGTTCATTTCCGAAAGTCTGCCTTAAGGATTGAACCGCTTGTCGCTCCTGATCCGTTTTATTGTCGAAGCTCCGCGCGACCAAAGTAACGGACCGACCTGTTTCACACAGTGTCTTTCCCGTTTCAAGCCCGATACCGCTTGAACCTCCTATGATCAGGATATTCCCCGTTTCGTCAGTAATCATATTCCACCACACCGGGGCAGCAACAAGGTCCGATGGACAGCAGCGCGGTCCCGATTGACAAGCCGGCTCCGAAGCCGCTCATCAGAATCATGTTCGTTTTTTCCCGTAGCGCTGATGCCAATTCCGAAGCGATCGTCAACGGAACCGTGGTCGAGCTTGAATTGCCGTATTTCTGGATACTCAAGGGCACTTT
>JAAYCF010000124.1 GCA_012744415.1 Thermotogaceae bacterium | reverse complement strand
ATATTCAATGATTAAACCAAAAAAACTCAACCCGGGAGATACGATAGCGGTAGTATCTCCCTCTTCAGGAGTCCCATACGAATATCCGCATATATTCGACTACGGCCTCGAAATCCTAAAAAACGAGCTCGGGTTTCGGATCAAGGAGTATCCGACCGCCCGAATGAACCCGAAAACGCTCTACGAAAACCCGAGGATGCGCGCCGACGATATCAACCAGGCCTTTCTCGATCCGGAAGTGAGAGGCATTATCTGTTCAATCGGAGGGGACGATTCCATTCGCATTCTTGGATATTTGGACACAGAAGCCATGCTAAAGAATCCAAAATTCATCATGGGGTTTTCGGATAGTACGACCTTTCTCGCTTACCTGAACCTTTTTGGATTGGTGACCTATTACGGGCCGTCGGTTATGGCGGGTTTCGCCTATCTGAATTGTTTTCCGGAAGCTATAAACGAGTATAAAACGGTCCTGTTCGAAAACCCTCTGGTGGAAATCAAACCCTTCACGGTCTGGGCGGATGCCTATCAACGGTGGGAAGATCCCGCGAATACCGGAAAGGTTGTAAGAATGCGAGACGACCATATCCCGCATGTGTGGATCAACAAAGGAGCGAAGGCGACTGGCTGCCTCTGGGGCGGGTGCCTGGAAGTCCTGGATATGATGAATGGCACCTTTGCTTGGCCGGTAAAAGATTTTTGGCTGGATCGGATCCTGATGCTCGAAACGTCCGAAGATAAACCGAGCCCGAGACAGGTTGGATACCGATTGCGCAACTATGGCGCGCAGGGTATTTTATCTTCGATTAAAAGTTTGTTGATTGGGAAGCCGAAAGACTATACCGATGCGGAAATGCATGCGCTTTACGAAGAGATCAAAAGGGTGGTGGTCGGCGAATATGGATGCAATACCCTCAATATCGTCGCCAACATCGGATTCGGCCATACCGATCCGCATCACATTCTGCCGATGGGCGTGCCGCTCACGATCGATCCGGAAAAAGAAACCCTCATCTTCTCGGAAACGATGTTTTCGGTATAGGAGTTGGCGTATTGATGAAACAATATGCGGTGATCTCCGACATTCACGGAAATGTGACGGCCTTGAAAGCCGTTCTCCAGGATATCCGGCAACGGGGAATTGACGAGATACTATGCTTGGGCGACCTCGTCGGTAAAGGCCCAAATTCCGCCGAAGCGGTGGATATTTGCCGAGAAGCCTGTTCTGTGATCATCCAGGGAAACTGGGATGAAAACATCGTTAACGAGGATATTCAATTGGAAGAGGTTCTTTGGCACCGGTCTCAATTGGGCGAAACGCGATTAACGTTTCTAAAAACGCTCCCGTTCCTTTATGATTTTAATATCGGTGAAACCCCGGTACGGTTATTCCATGCCTCCCAACTCGGGAACCGAACCCGCGTTTTTATGAACGATTCTTACGAAAAACACATCGCGATGTTCGAAAGCACGGTGTTCACCGGAAACCATTTCATCCCGAAGGTGGTTGGATATGGAGATATCCACAGCGTTTTCATGAAGAATATGAGGGGAAAAATGTTATTCAACGCGGGAAGCGTCGGCAACCCTTTGGATATCAACCAATCCTCTTATGTCATCCTTCGTGAGAACCCTTCAAATAACACGGAAGACTTCCCCGATCTCTCATTTATCCGTGTCGCTTACGATATCGAGGAAGAGTTGAGAATCGCGAAGCGGACGGGGATGCCCGGTTTCAGCGAATACCAGCAAGAGTTGCGAACAGCTCGGTATCGCGGAAGATAAAGGTTTTTATTAGAAAAGCTAACCGTTATGGTAGAATCATGATGTGTCCAATAGGCGCTCTCACTTATAAGAACCGTCCTATCCGTTCTCCGTTTTTTATTCGCACGCGATACCAAATCTGTTTTCTATCCAGAAACAAGAGCGTTTTTTGAAGGAGGAGGGTTCGATGTCGAAACGGTTTCGTTTTTTAATATTCGTTCTGCTGGCCGTGATACTCTGTGTCTTTTTGGGTTCCTGCGTTTATATGAAACCGATCGTTCGAATTACCTTGCTAACTCCCATCAATCATGCGACCAATCAGGCGTTGAACGCGACCCTGTCTTGGGAGGCTTTACCGGACCAACCCGATGGGCTATCCCCAAGAGGCGTATTCGTCGAATACTACCGCGTTTTTTTGGCCATTTCCGATCATTTCTATTACGAACCGTTCATCGTTTGGCCAGAGCGAGTAGGCGGAAACCCCGAAGAACAAGCGAAACCGCTGACCTTTGACACGCCTTACCTGGCGCGGAAGACGCCTTACAAATGGAAAATAGAAGCTGTCAACAGTGACGGATCCGTTATTCCCAGCGAAGAATGGGTTTTCGAAACCGGAACCGGGGGGATGCAGTTTCTTCAGCCGACGCCCATGGTCGAAATCGGTTCCGGATACTTCCGCATGGGAGACGGTTTGGAAGAATGGGAAATACAATGGATGGGACCGGTACATAATGTCATCATCGGTATCACCTACCTGATGGGCATTTACGAAGTTACCTTCAACGAATTTGACGCTTTCTGTGATGAGACTGGACGCTCCAAACCCTACGATAACGGTTGGGGAAGGGGAACGCGTCCGGTGATGAATGTGAGCTGGTGGGATGCGATCGCCTATTGCAACTGGCTGAGCGGGAAAATGGGTTTAAGCCCCGCGTACGACGCCAACGGGAATATGATCACACCCTCCGGCCAGGTCACGAGAAATGTTTCGATGGTCGCCGGAATACGCTTGCCAACCGAAGCGGAATGGGAATATGCCGCGCGCGGCGGTAGCGCCGATATCGTCGCTGGCGTCGAAACCAACAAGTATGTGTACTCCGGCGGGAACAACCTGAGCGACGTCGCCTGGTTTCGGGACAATTCCGGATCAAAGACTCAACCGGTGGGTCAGAAAGCCCCGAACGAGCTCGGTATCTATGATATGACCGGTAATGTCGAAGAATGGTGCTTCGATTGGTTCGCGAATTACATCTACTCCGGTTCCGTAATGAATCCGACGGGCCCTCAAAACGGATCCGACGGGCGCGTGACGCGCGGCGGCATATTTTATTGGTGGCCGGATGATTCCAAACTTTGTTTCCGAAGTTTCATGGGCGATCCCTCTATCCGTTTCTATGGGACGGGATTCCGAATTGTCCGAACGGTGATTGAATAATCGTTTAGATCGATATGGGAACTTTTCGAAACAAGGCAATCTTCCTTGCTTGAAAAACTAAAAAAGCGACGCGAAATCCTCGCTTTTTTAGTTTTTTTCCTTATTCTTTTAAACGCTTCTTCAGCCGCTTATTCCTACCCTTCGATTTTGAACTTCGAAACCTCTTCATTAAGCTGGCTGGAGAGGTTGTTCAGTTCCTTGGCGGAACTTGACACTTTTTCAGTACCGTCTGTTTGCTCTCCTATATTTTTGTTAATCTTCTGGATTTTCGAAGCAATGCCGGTTATCGCTTTGGAAGAACTATCCATTGCGCTCGCCATTTCTTGGGCGGCCGCTCCCTGTTCTTGAGAAGTTGCCGTGAGATTCGATATCATCGCATTCAGCTTTTCAGCCCCGGTAGCGATGGCTTGGAACTGCTTTTCGACCTCTATTCCTCCTTCCTGCACTCCCTTTACCAACTCGAGAGTGTGAGAAGAAGCTTTATCGGCTTTTGACACGCCTTCTGCGACCTGTTTGAGGATGCCTCCGATATCGGAAGCGGCATTCTTGCT
>JAAYCF010000123.1 GCA_012744415.1 Thermotogaceae bacterium | reverse complement strand
GTTAAGTTGCTCAAGGCGCAGATAACGGAATTTTCTTCGTTAAAAACCGTTATCGAAGATGCTGAGGCTGCCCTGGAACTATCGGCCGAAGACGAGTCAATGGAGGAACAAGCCTTGGAATTGTTTCGTAAGGTGCGCCGCGGGGTCAAGGAGTACGAGCTGTCGATGCTTTTGGACGATGAGTTCGACGCCAACAACGCTTTTCTGTCTATTCATCCCGGAGCCGGTGGAACGGAATCTCAGGATTGGGCGCAAATGTTGATGCGCATGTATCTGCGCTGGGCGGAGAGAAAAGGGTGCACGACACGGATTATCGAGTTGCAGCCCGGGGAAGAGGCGGGTATAAAAGACGTCACCATCTTTATCGAAGGGGCCTATGTGTACGGGAATATCCGACGCGAGCAAGGGATTCATCGTTTGGTGAGGCTTTCGCCGTTTAACGCCAACAATCTTCGCCAAACCTCCTTTGCTTCGGTGAGCGTCCTTCCGGAACTAGACGACAGCATCACCGTCGATATCGATCCGGACGATCTGCGAATCGACCTTTACCGCGCTTCCGGCGCGGGAGGACAATACGTGAACCGAACCGAATCGGCTGTCCGGATCACGCACTTGCCCAGCGGCATTGTCGTCGCGTGCCAGAACGAGCGCAATCAGCATCAGAATAAAGATACGGCGATGAAAATACTAGCCGCTAAACTGTATCAACTGGAAGAAGAGAAACAAAAAAAGGAGATCAGCAATATCCAGGGTGAACTCAACCGCATTTCCTGGGGAAATCAAATCCGTTCTTACGTCTTTCAACCGTACAAGATGGTCAAAGACCATCGAACGGAGGCCGAGACCGGCAACGTGAACGCTGTGATGGACGGCGATCTCGATGCGTTTATAGAGGCGGAGCTGATCTTCTTTTCAAAAAAGAATGTGCGGGCGCCCAAATGATGACGATGGGTTTTTGGCTCGTCCTGGGGTTGTTTTTAGATCAGGCGTCGAAACTGTGGATCGAACATCACGTTCAAATAGGCCAACAGTTCCCGGTGATCGACGGGTTATTCAAGATCACGCATGTTAAAAACAGCGGGATTGCTTTCGGACTTTTTCAAGGGTACGGGGACACCCTTCGCCTGATTGTTCTCGCCATCGCCGTATTCGTGTTCATCCTGGGCATTCGCTATGCCCGAAAGTCCAAATTGCTGGGTTTTGCCTTCGGGAGCATCGTTGGTGGGGCGCTGGGCAATTTGTTGGACCGCTTCCTGCGGGACGGATGGGTCATCGATTTCCTGGCTTTCTGGGATTTTGCGATTTTCAACGTCTCTGATTCCTTCATCGTTTTCGGGGCGATCGGTTTGGGTTTCTATACCTTGTTTTCGGAGCACCGGCAAGCGAAACCGATGATCGACGGGGAGAAGAATCCGGAGAATGTGGTTACCCAACTGCGTCGGCATCTCGAAAAAAACGTCTTCTGGCATACCGATCTGACGCAGTTAGGAACGCTTTTGACCGATTGGTTCGTTCTGCAAAAAATACCTTATCAGCTCCATCTCTACGACGTCTCAATCCCTGAAGAGAGCAGGATAACCGCTCTTGCGGGAAAAAAACCAGGAACGAACGCGTTCGTGGATATCCTCCCGGGGATCGCTTCCGAACCTCAAGAAAAACTCCGTTTTTTTGAAAGGATAACGGATCAGGTCTGCCAGGAAGAAGCGAGCGGGGAGGTCACTTCGGAAGGTGAGATCCTGTTCGTGGTGAAAAAAGACAAACGAAACCGAAAAACGATAAAAGAACGTCCCCTCAAATTCTCTTCGATGAAATTTTCCGAATTAAAGCCGATGACTGAGAATCCGGATTTTTTACCGATGTCTATGATGCGGAATTCTTCCGCTACACCTCTCGCTCTAACGAAAGAAGAAAAAATTGCGGGCAAGCTTGACGAATTTCGTATAATCATAACGCGAACTGAAAATCGAGAAAAGACATCCTCCGCCGAAAACTCCCCAGAAGGAACAGGCGAGCTGAACGAGAAGAGCAGGGTGGAAACACTGAGCAGCGTGAAGCTAAAGAGTGGGGTAGAGGGTCGGGCAGGTAGTCGCTCTCAAGACGAAACAGATGCAGGAGGTATTCGCGGTATGGGTTTGACGTTTTTACTCGAAGTGTTAACTGAGGAACTTCCGCCTTCTGAAATACCGGAACTGTTGGTCAATCTGGAAGAAGAATTCGGAAAATGCTTTCAAGAACACGGATTTCGTCCTACCGGAATGGAAGGCTTCATCGCAGCGCGAAGATTCGGCATTGTGGTTTCGGGTTTGGACCCGCAACAGCCTGACAGAGAAGAACGGAAAAAAGGTCCGGCTTGCAAAGTCGCCTTTACAGATGAAACCAGACAAGAACCGACGAGAGCGTTAACCGGTTTTTTGGCCGGTAACGGGGCGGAGATCCGCGAGATAGAAATCGAGGAGGTAAACGGCGTACCTTACGTTTTTTTACGGCGAAAAATCCCCGGAATATCGACGATCGACGTATTAGCCGCGACGATCCCGTCACTCCTGTCTGGTCTCGATTTTCGCCGGCCGATGCGTTGGGGCGAAGGCGAAACCGCCTTTGTGAGGCCGGTTCACGGATTCTTAGCCTTGCTGGGATCCGATATCGTCCCTTTCACCTGTTTCGGCGTGACATCCGGTCGGACAACGTACGGCCATCGTTTCTTGGGTTCGGAAACGGTGATCGGACACGCTGAAGATTATTTCGATACGATGAAAAAGCAGTTCGTTTTCGTCCGTCAAAACGAGCGGGAAGAATTGATCCGCAAACAGTTAGCCGACCTCTCAGAGGCGCATGCGGTGGAGATACCGGCAGATGAGGCGCTTTTGCAGGAAGTCACCTGGCTGACAGAGTATCCGCAGGCGGTGATGGGTCAGTTTCGCCCGGATTTTAAGATCCTTCCGAAAGAGGTGTTGATTACCACGTTGAAACATCATCAACGAACCTTTCCCGTCCTTAAGGGCGGGGAATTGACAAGCGGATTCGTCTCTTTTCAGGATAACGGGGAAGCATCGAAAGCGAACGTGGTTAAAGGTTACGAAAAGGTTATCAACGCGCGGCTATCCGATGCGCGGTTCTTCTTTGAAGAAGATCAAAAAACGACACTAAGCGCTCGTTTGGAAGGGTTGAAGAACGTGCTCTTCCAAAAAGGATTGGGTTCGACCTTCGATAAAGTCGATCGCAATAGAAGTTTAACCGCTTACCTATGCGTCACTTTAAACGTGCCGTCCGGAGAAAAGGTTTTGATGGATCAGGCCGCACATCTTTCGAAAAGCGATCTCTTAACCGCCATGGTCTATGAATTCCCGGAGTTGCAGGGGATTATGGGAAGGGTTTATTCGTGTTTGGAAGGGATCGACCCGACCGTTTCGAAGGCTTTGGAAGAGCAGTATTGGCCAACGGTTCCGGAGTCCGTCGCGGGCGCGATTCTATCGCTTGCCGACAAGATGGACGTTTTATGTGGAAATCTGTGGCTCGGAAATATACCCAGCGGATCGAAAGACCCGTATGGATTGAGAAAAAAACTGTACCAAATCATCGAGACGGCGGTTTCTTTCAACTGGGATATACGGTTGGACGATTTCTTCCGCCAGGGCATCCGGCAGTTCACGAAAGGCCAGACCGCTCAACCGACCGGTGCGGGCACGGGAAAAGAACGCTCCGAAGACGGTCTTCTTTCAACCTTCAAAGAGATCGCGCAAAGTCGGCTGGAGTTCTACTTACAGGGGAAGGGTCTTCCTTACGATGTTATTCGGGCTGTGAAACATCATTGGGCGACTCCAATGAGAGCGGCCATTGCGGCGGAAAGCCTTCAGGGATTCCGTGCCGAACCGACCTTTTTACAAGTCTCCACGCTATTTGAGAGAGTACACAATATCACACGGAATGAGACAGCTACCGACTTCGATTCGCGACTTTTCGAGGTGGAAGCGGAGAAAGCGCTGTTCATACGGTACACTGAAACGAAAGATACGGTTTTGTCCCACATCAATCACCTCAACTATCGCGACGCCCTCATCAGCCTGATGGGATTGAAAGACGCCATCAACCGCTATTTTGACGATGTGTTCGTGATGGTGGATAGAGAAGATCTCCGGCTGACGCGATTGCGGTTTTTAAAGAGCATCGACTATCTATTTATGGCAGCGGCTGACCTCAGTCTCATCGAAAAAGACGGCGGGGCGCAAACCGACTCCGTGGTTTCGGAAAACAGGAATCCGGAAGAAAGAGGCATACCGAATGGCGAATAATACCGGAAGCTATATGCTGTTGATCGAGCTGAACAAAGGGCGCGAGATTCGTTACGGTTCACTCCAGCAGCATTTCAGGAAGGGTTATTATGTCTATATCGGATCCGCAATGAATCATTTACGGCAGCGCGTTCACAGGCATATTGGATACAAGGACAGATTCACAGGAGACCAAAGCGTAAAACGTGTCGAACACTGGCATATCGATCGGCTGCTGGTATACGGAAATATAAAGATGGCTTTGTTGCTTCCGAATACGAAGAAGATCGAAGAAGAGATTTCGGGAATGGTTTCAAGATTTTTCAGAGCCGTCCCCGCTTTTGGCGCAACGGATTGCGAAAAAGTGGACAGTAACTTATATTGCCTCAGAACGGTGGAGGATTTTTATTTCATCACCCGAAAGGCGTTGGAATTAAATTGGGAAAACAAGAGGGGAGTGGGGTAGAGACTCGAAATCGGGTCTTGAACTTTAAAGGGGTTCTCTACTTTTTATCAATTCTGCTTGTGTTCGGGTTAATTATCCTTTATAGCGCGAGCTATATCATGGTTTACCGATGGCCCGGCATCGATTTTTCGTATTATTTTACGCGTCAGGTTCTCAACATCGTGATCGGACTGGTCTTTATGTTCGTGATCGCAATTATCCCCATAGATAAGCATTTGCAGTGGGCGCCAGCGTATTTGGTCGGTTTGATTCTGCTATTGGTAGCTGTCTTTTTTTTTCCGGCGAAAAGCGGCACGCATCGTTGGATCGATCTGGGTTTTTACGACCTGCAGCCTTCCGAATTGGCGAAGTTTGTGATTATCCTGTTTCTGGCATCTTATTTCGATAAACGGCAGTTCCAAGAGAATTGGAAGGTAGACTTCTTCGATAAATTTCTCATCCCTGTCGGGTGGATTCTTTTTATCAGCTTCTTAGTATTCCGGGAGCCGGACTTGTCTACATCTGTGATCATCCTTTCCATTGGTTTTTTATTGATGTTTGTCGCCGGGTTACGATACTATTATTTTTTCTTGCTTGCCGGGTTGGCGGTATTGGCGTTAGTGGCGGTCTTTCAGTTTGAATTGCTAAAACCTTATCAATTAGATCGTTTGCGAGGTTTTTTAGATTTTTTTAAAGGGAGTACCGTGGATACGCAAGTTCAAATCGGGATAGACGCGATCTCTTCTGGAGGGGTTTTAGGCGGTGGCCTGGCGCTTGGGGACTATAAATACC
>JAAYCF010000122.1 GCA_012744415.1 Thermotogaceae bacterium | reverse complement strand
GGACTGTCTTCCCTCGCGCGAGATATCACCGACAAGAAAAATATGACGAACCGTAGTTTGGCCGAAAATGCTTTCGAGAAGTCCGACAAAGAATATCGGATCGAGAAAGGGATGATGGAGATACAGCGGGCTCTTCGGCAATCTGAATATTTTTAATTCTGAAGGTCCGAAGGCCGGTCGATATCTTTGATGCAGAAGGAATCGATCGTTTCTATCCAGCGAACCGACTCTGAAAGTGGTTTAAGTATAGATTTAAGCCCCTGATCGCCGGCGATCGTCAAGCCCCGGTCGAAAAAACGGGAAGGAAAATAAAGGGGGAAACCGGGGATCGTTTGCCACCGCGGACGTATGATCATCTCCGGTTCTTGAAGCGCCTTTAATGAAACGGACTGGATCGTTTGGTCGGAAATAAACGGCATATCCCCGAGAAAGAAAAAAAGGCCCTCCGCCTTTCGGCGAAGGGCTTCTTTTATTGCGATTTTAACGGACTCCGACATACCTTCCCGATAGCGCTCGTTATCCAAGACTTCGACGCCTTCGGTCGAAGGAATCGTTCGCATGTTCACCAAATTCGTAATGACCAGAATCGCCCAGGGTCCTTCGGCGCATCCGCTCGCGCGCCCTTTCAGGGCTTTTTCGATAACTTGTTGAATAACCGTTCTGCCGCTACCTTGTAAAACGGCGGCGAGCTTGTTTCCGCCAAAGCGTTTTCCCTCGCCCGCCGCTAAAATGGCCGATAAGAAGCGCCTATTCTTTGAATCGATAGTTCACACCATCCAATTGGATCTTGATATTCGACCCTAAACTCAAATAGTTTTTCAATTCGGGCAACCGGCTGATGAGGTCGAAATACGCTTCGCTAAAGGTCTGTACTTCTATTACTTCCTCTTCTTCATAGTCCGTATCCACCCAAAACTTCTCTTTCTCATCGAACAGGAAGAGCTTCCCGTACAGATTTCGGTAGCCTTTGGCGCTTTCGTCCGTTTCATAAGCCTTTTCCAATGCTTCGGTTGTCATCGATTGCACCATCATATTTTGCATCTTCGAAGCCTCGAAAGCGCCCTGCCCGGTCTGGCTCAAGGAAGGAGCGGGGGCGGCAGAAGAACGCGCCTGCATATCCAATTTCAACGTTGCGAAGGCATCCACCGTGGATTCAGTATCCTTATCCTGCATGGCGATCCCTTCCAGAATCAGATAGGAGGTATAGGGAGTGGGTATTCCGTATTTTTTACTGAGGCGGATAATTTCCTCCCGGGCTTCCGTCGTTTCTCCGATCAGTTTAATCTGATTCAGAAGCTCACTAATTCTCCGGGATGCCCAAAGTTTCGAAATATACGGATTATTCTGTTGGCTAAGATTTACCGTATATACGTGTTCGTAGGGGATCGAACCGTATCCTTCCGGAGCGGCGATTTTTCCGGATATTTTTATCTGAATCTCTCCGTTGCCGCTGTAATGGCCGAAAAGCTTCAAAGGAAAGTCTTTGTAAATCGTTAAATTTTTTGAGGGAAGCACATCCGAAATGTACGCGTTTTCTCCGACGATTTCCACTTGAATATCTGTCATTAGGGGATTCGATACGTTCGAGAATAATTGGCTGACCTTTGTTTCGACGTTTTCGTTTTCATCAACGTAAAAGGCCATTCCGCCTGACTCCTGAGCCAATAAATCCAGCATCCCCGTATTAACATCATAGCCGACTCCGAAGATAAACATTTTCGTACCGGTGCCCTTTGCCCAGGCAATCGCATCGGATGCGATCTTTGATATGTTCGTGATGCCAGATGTCGGTTGGCCGTCGGTTAGAAAGATAACGTAGTTATTTTCGTTTTCGTGGTTCGCGAGCGCAGAGATCATAGCGCGATGCAGAGCCCCGTAAATATCGGTTCCCCCGCCGGCTTCGGAACCGTCCAGCCATTTTGAGGCGCCTGCGGCTTCACTTTGATCGTACAATAGCTTCAGAAGGTGTTTGCGATATTCGGAAACCATGTCGTTGAATAACACGAGCCCAAATCGGTCCTCCTGATTGAGCCTCGCCAAAACGAATTGGGCTGCCGCCACCGCTTGCTCGTATTTTTGGCCGTACATGCTACCCGACTTATCCAAGACGACAATCACATTTTTTTGCATGGTTCCGACTTTGGGGTAGTAGGGAAGAATATCCAGCATAAAGGTTCCCTTTCCGGATTCTTCTTCATCATTGACAAAATAGGCTTCGTATTGCCGTTCTCCGTAACCAATGAAAAGGACGAAATCCTGAGAGGGGAAAAGATTTTCTTCCGCATAAATGAAGGAGACCGCTTCTTGGGGATGCGGGGTGTAGGCGATGGTATGCGTCGGTGAGTTGACTGTATAGACTAACCGATTCGAGTGGATGACCCCTTCGATTTTGATCTTTCCGATGTTTCCTTTTAGGAGCGTGTCGATTTTTAGCGGGTAAACCAATTTGTAGTAATCTCCGGTTTTCACGACTTCCTGATGATACTCTACCTGAATCTCCCGTTTTTCATAAGGAGCGAAGGGGAAGATGCGGATCCGGATCATATTCTTGTCGATATACTCCAGCAAAGCCGGATCCTTTTGTTGTCGGACATAGCTTTCATAAAGCGCGCGCGCCTCGTCTTTCTCCATAATCGCGCCTTCATATACAACGCCGCCTACGGTCATCTTGAAATCGGTGACAAAGGTTTGATCCGGTATGGGAAAGAGATAAACGACCTCCACCGTCTCATCCGATTCATTGTAGAAGACTTCCTGGATCGTAAACTTCGCGATGTCCTCGGTGATGTCGATGTGGACGAGATGTTCCAGCATTGAAACCGGGTTTTTCGGGAAGATCACGATCGGTTGCACTTGTATCTGCTCGTAAAAGGGGATGATGACACCATTGGCATAAAGCAAAGCGGAAAGCATAACCAGTATCAACAACCATAGCCGGGATTTTTTCACGATATCGCCTCCATCGGACAGTTGTAAACTATATCGTTACTGACGCGAAAACGTCCGAAATAATTGTGTGAGACGTCGCTTACTCTTTCGGGCCGAAGAAGCTTTCCCCCCAGGCGTATTCTTCGGGGCACAAGCGGTAGTTGGCGTCGAATACATTCTGTTCTCCCGAGACGGATCCCATAAAGGTCAAACGCGTATCAACCGCGCAATCGTAAGTGGCCAGGCGCAGATCCCATTGCTGGTTGCTTTCAAAGACGTTATATTTCATTTGACAGTTTACCTTCCCTGAGAGTACGATACCGTCAACGCTGTTGTTCTTGAAGCTGTTCGCGAGCAGTTCGATGACGGTGTCCCCACCTAAAAAGCACCCTTTGAGGTTTTCGGAAAACAAGTTCTTCTCGACACGACACGGTTTTTTGCCGGTTAAGAAGACACCGGTTGCGAACCCGCGCACCTCGTTGTACTGAATAACCGTATCGCCAATCCCCAGAGAGAGAATCCCGTGACTGGACAAGGAGGCCTTTTGAGACTTCATGAAGGGCCCATATAAGGCATTGTTTCCTAAGAACAGCGTATGATTGAAGGTAACGGCCCGAATGCCGTCATTGTCCGCCTGTATTGTGTTTTCAAGAATCCGGGCATTGGACATCGCTAAAGAGACCGCGATCGTTCCCCCGTAGATCGTCATCCCTTCGATGATAAGGTCCGGACTATTCTCGACCATGATCGTCGGAATCTCGGCGTCGAGCGGTTTTAAAATCACCCGATCGCGGCCTTCACCCTTCAAGTGCAGGGCTTTTTGAAAGCGGACGTTCTCGACGTAGGTTCCGGAACGGATCAAAATGGTATCTCCGGTAGAGGCCTCGAGAACAGCTTGTTTGATCGTAACATAGTCTCCGGCGCCGGGGCCGACAGTCAACAAGGCCGAAAAAACCGGATAGGCCAGAAAGAGCGCGATCAGGCACAGAACAAACCAAAATTTCCTCTGAAACATACCACCACCTCCCGTCTAATCCTTGTTTACCGCAAGCGATTGGGTCAACAGCGTTTGGGTTGGGAATGCGAATTCGATTCCTTTTTGCCTAAAGACCTGCATGACGGCTAAGTTGATCTCCTGCTGTGCATCCATATAGACCATGTAGTCCGATTTGTCAACCCAGTAGACAATATCGAAGTTGAGGCTGTAGGCGCCGATCGATGAAAAATGTGCCCGTGAAAAACGGAGGTTGGGATTCTTTTCTATGATCGTTTTTAGGATCATCGGAATATCCTTTAACTTTTCGGTGGTAGTGTCAAAGGTGACACCCAACTGAAAAGATACCCTCCGCTCGACCATCCTCTTATAGTTTCTAATGGAGGATTCTGTAAGCAAAGAATTGGAGATGACAAGCTGTTCGCCTGTAAGGCTCCGCAATCTGGTGGTACGAAGACCGATTTTTTCGATCGTGCCTGAATACTCGCCAAAGACAATGAAATCGTCCGGTTCAAACGGCTTATCCAGCAGGATCGAGAAGTAGCTGAAAAGATCCCCCAGGATCTTTTGCGCCGCGAGCGCGACTGCGATCCCGGTAATGCCCAACCCCGTGATGATACCGTTAATATCGTAGCCGAGGCTTTTCATCACCCCGACGATTCCGAGCACCCAAATTACGATCTTCGCAATAGCGGACAGGCTTTTTAAGCCTTGTATCTGCGCGGCATTCTCAGAGTGTTTACGGTTGTAATTGTCTACGGCGAAAGCGATCGTCTCGGTAAAAAAACGGATAACGGCGACGGTCACCAGAATCGACCCGATCGCGTTCACAATATCCCGCCACGATTGCGGCATATCGATGGGGATAATCGCGATGATGAAGATCAAATAATAAAAGACCGGAAAGATCGTTTTCCCGAGGATTGAGCTCATATACGAAAAAATCGGTCTGCCCGTTTTCTCTCCGACAAGGCGCAGCTTTTTCGCTACCCATCGTTTGCCGACGCTTAGAATGATCAATCCGGCGATGACGATCGCGACGGCGATTAGGTATTCATAGACGGGGTTGCCTAAGAACTGAACGGTGAAAATCTTTTCCATATTCGATTACACTCCTTCTTCCCAAAGGGTATCGACATAATCGGTATGTATTCTCCTTTGACCTGATTCCTGAAAACGCAGGACAGTCTGACACGGTAGCCTACCGGTCGGATAAATTGTTCCAAAGACTTTTTGCAACCCGTTTCGGTCACATAGTCTGAATGGAACCTGGTTCATCAGCTGGTCCTTCGTATCCTCCTCGACGAAGAAGACCAGCGAAAGATCCGGATACCGGTTTATGACTTCTTCCTTAAAGGCGTCGAGCGGAGATTTTTCTCCAAACACAGGTGTGACCTCTGTAAAGGTTTTCGATTTTTCCGGATCGGCCAGGTATTCGCGTATGAGGCTCACTGCGCTGAAAAAGTTCGCCTGATCCAATTCGATCAGATGATCGATTGAAACCTCGCCGGAAAGCTCGATCGTTTTCTTCAGCCATTCGAGCTGGACGGAATAGTAAGCCCTCAAAAAAGACGCGAAACCATCCCAATAGGCCTTCTCTCGGCCCATCTTCCCGGAAAGCTCCCACGCCCACGCCAGATCGGCACGAAACCCGTGGAAATCGCCGACGTACGCGACGATATTGGCCCGCAGGCTTCCGATTCCGGGAACCTTAGTGAGCAGGCTGTAGAGAGGCGAAATCCCATAGGTCAAAGAGCGGCGGATTCGTTCCAAATATACGGAGGGGCATAGATCCCAAAACCCATATCGCGCCCCTTGTTCGTAGAAGCTGCAGATCAACTCGACATCATAAGGCAAGGACCCGACCCAAGCCGGCGGTTTCTGCCTCCTGCCCTCTTGGTTGGTTTCATCTTGTTCGATACCCAACCGGTTCCATAAAAACCCCAATCCGAATTGTAGCAGGCCCGCATAGGACGAAAAGAAGACCGATTGTCTATTCCACTGCCCCCCCATTGCAGGAAAAAAGGGCGGGTAATAATCGGGTACGGCGCCGCCACCCGGTACCAAGAGCGCGATTGACTCCCAGAGCGTCCAGAAAGAGGTGGCTCCTTTCGTGTAGTCACAACCCGCGACGTTTCTTAAAAAGAGGGAGACTGCTTCGGGATTCAATAGGTAAGAAGCGGTCAAGTACCCTAATCGGGATAGACGATTGTCCCCTTCGACCATCCCGATCTCCCGAAGGCGCGTGACAGCTTTTTGTATAATCCGTTCTTTGAAGCGGCCTTTAAAATGGGTGAAGTTGAAATGCGCTTCATTAACAGAAAGCACACCAAGAGAAAATAATTCGACCATTCCGAGCAGTTTTGTTTCATTGTCCGGATGGAATGCGGAGTAATGTCGGGTGTACAACTCGTCCAACGCGGTGAAGGCTTTGTCCAAAGTCGTCACGAAGGTGTCGGACAATCCCCTTTTTAGAAGGGATTTTAGAATGGCGGCGGTTTTGTCTCCGGTTGTTCCCGTGGCGTAAAAAACCCTTCCGACGCCTCTTTTGGTATACCCTTTTCGACCCGCTCTCCCTTCGAATTGGAGCAAGTCGATCAATACCGGCCAGATTTTGTCTTCCTGATACATCGAGTATTTGACGAAGATCACGATATCATCGGCGGGGGAATTGAATCCGTAGGCCAACGTTTGTGTCGAGATCAAGATCGATATTCCGTCGTCTGCGGCTTTAAAAGCAGTTTCAATCTCTTTTTTTTCTTCCACCGGGATGTCCGCGTTGTGAAACGCGACAGCGGGTTCGCTTTCGAGTCTCGGCTTAATGTAGGGGACGGTTTCGTTCATCGCCCGATATCCCTGTCTTTCGAAGGCGTTGAGCAGATCCCACCCGGTTTTTTTAGAAGGGACGATGATCATCGTCTTTACCCGTTGTTCGATGTTTTCGGCCAAAAAAGCCTGTTTCATCTGTTGAATTGACGTCTTCGCGCTTTTTCGCGTCGGCAGAGCCAAATTAACGAAAACGCGTTCTAAGGGAATCGGCCGCCAGGAACTCTCGATCAATAGGTCCGCTTCCACCCATCCGGCCAGCGAAAGGGTGTCCGGTATCGTCGCGGACAGGAGCAGAAGCTCGCGTTGATCCCCTAACAATTGAACGAGGGTTTCTTCATAAACGATGCCGCGGGTATCTTGCATCAACATGTGGGCCTCGTCGATGATGACGAACTCCGTCGCCTGTACCCATGGGCTATTGGAATGGCGGGCCGCTAAAAAGGCTTCCGGTGTGGCGATCACCATATCGAAGTCTT
>JAAYCF010000121.1 GCA_012744415.1 Thermotogaceae bacterium | reverse complement strand
TCTTCGGCAGTACGTCCGACAAAGAAAAAATGAGACCGGCGATCGGCATTCTCAATGAATTCGGTATCCCGCACGCAGACTACGCGGTTTCTGCGCATCGGAATCCGGAACTGTTGACGAAATTGATTCAGGAGTTCGAGGCGACAGGGGTCGAGTGCGTCATCGCCGGCGCGGGATTAGCCGCGCACCTGCCAGGCGTCATCGCTTCTCAAACCGTGATTCCGGTTATCGGCGTTCCTTTAGAAGCCGCTTTGGGAGGTATCGATTCACTTTTATCTATCGTTCAAATGCCAAAAAGCATCCCGGTGGCTACGGTCGGGATCAACAACAGCGCCAACGCCGCGTTTCTGGCGATCCAGATGCTCGCCGTCAAGTATCCGGACTTGAAAAGAAAGCTGATCGCCTATCGTCAGCGGATGAAAGAAGAAATCGAGTCCAATTATTATAAAGGAGTGGAATGGTAATGCGCATGCTCTACGAAGGAAAGGCGAAAAAGGTATTCGCTACGGAAAAGCCTGATGAAATCATCATCGCTTACAAGGATGACGCCACCGCCTTCAACGGTGAAAAAAAAGGCAGTATTCTGAACAAAGGGGTCGTAAATAACGCGATTTCTTCAATCATCTACACGCTGCTGGAACAGAGGCAGATTCCCACTCATTTCATCAGAAAACTCAGCGAACGGGAACAGTTGTGCAAGAAGGTAACCATCATCCCGTTGGAAGTGATCGTTCGAAATATTGCCGCAGGGAGCATGTGCAAACGTTTGGGCCTCGAAGAAGGAAAGGTGTTAAAAAATACGGTCTTCGAGATATGCTATAAAGAAGATGCTTTGGGTGATCCTCTCATCAACGACTCCCATGCCACCGCGCTTGGCATTGTCGAAAAGCAAG
Organism: Thermotogaceae bacterium; assembly: GCA_012744415.1. Taxonomy (GTDB): domain Bacteria; phylum Thermotogota; class Thermotogae; order MWEM01; family MWEM01; genus MWEM01. The sequence goes on along the minus strand of JAAYCF010000121.1, from coordinate 8,314 downwards.
AATTAGAAACGATCTACGATTGGACCGGAAAAATAAACGAAATCCTGAAAGAATTGTTCCTCATGGCGGACATCATCCTGGTCGACTTTAAACTGGAGTTTGGGCGATATAAGGACCAGATCCTGTTAGCCGACGAAATCAGTCCCGATACGTGCCGGTTTTGGGATAAAAACACGCTGGAAAAATTGGACAAAGACCGTTTCAGAAGAGATTTAGGCAGCGTGGAAGAAGCCTACAAGGAAATGTTCAAGAGAGTCTCCTCCTTGCAAGATAACGCATGAATCCCGATAAATTGAGGGAAGCGTGCGGCGTATTCGGAGTATTCTCCAATACACCAAAAGAATTGTGCACCTATACCTACTACGGCCTGTTGTCACTGCAACATCGCGGGCAGGAAAGCGCGGGGATATTTTGTTCGGACGGGGAGCAGATCTGCGGCCATAAAGCAATGGGACTGGTTACAGAGGTCTTCAGTGAGCGCAATTTGGATAAACGGAATTTCATCGCTTCCATCGGGCATGTCAGGTATTCCACCACCGGAGACAGCACCCTGGTGAATGCCCAACCCATCTTAGCAAACTACAAGTTAGGGTCTTTGGCCCTCGCCCATAACGGAAATTTAGTCAACGCGCGGGTGTTAAAAGAGCTCTTGGAGGATGCGGGAAGCGTCTTTCAAAGCGATTCGGATTCGGAAGTGATCTTAAACCTCATCGCCAGAAAAGCGAAGTTAAGCATCGAAGAAGCGATCATACAAGCCTTACAGATGATCAAAGGCTCTTACGCCCTCATTATGTTGACGCAGGACAAGCTGATCGGCGTGAGAGACCCAAGGGGAATCCGTCCTTTATGTATCGGCCAGTTGGACGATTCTTACGTGTTGTCTTCAGAAAGCTGCGCGCTGGATACCATCGGGGCAAAGTTGATCCGGGATGTTCTTCCTGGAGAGCTGGTGATCATCGACAAAAACGGTCTCTCATCCATCATGTTTTCAGAAAAGATCCGTTGCGCGACCTGTTCTTTCGAGTTCATCTATTTTGCCCGTCCGGATAGCTTCATCGACGGCATCGAAGTGAACAGAGCCAGGCAAAAGAGCGGTGGAATTTTAGCTTTGGAAAGTCCTGTCGGCGCAGATCTTGTAACGGGTGTACCTGACTCCGGCGTGCCTTCCGCGATCGGTTTCTCAAACCAATCCCAGATCCCGTACGGCGTCACGTTGATAAAAAACAAGTATATCGGCAGGACATTCATCAAACCTTCTCAAGAACTACGAGAAAAATCGGTAAGCGTTAAGTTGAACGTGCTCAAATCCAATGTCCTGAATCAACGGGTGGTGCTGATCGACGATTCCGTGATCAGAGGCACGACGGCCAAAAGACTGGTGCAACTGCTCCGACGCGCCGGGGCGAAAGAAGTCCATCTGAGAATCGCATCCCCGCAGGTCATGTACCCCTGTTTTTTCGGCATCGACACCCCGCGAAGAAAGGAACTGATCGGCATCAACGATCTGAAGGGCATGAAAGGCATTTTAGAGGCCGACAGCATCGAATTTTTAAGTTTGGAAGGACTCATTGAATCGCTCGACCATAAGAGCGATTTTTGTTTCGGCTGTTTCAACGGGATTTATCCGGTCTCCACGATCAAACAAAAAAATGAATAAGCGATGGAAAGGACGGGATCCGATGATTTCGTACAAAGACGCCGGCGTTAATATTAAAGAAGGCGATTTGCTCGTGGACAAGATCAAGAAGTATACGCGAAAGACGAAAACCGAAGGGGTCATCAACGATATCGGCTCTTTCGGCGCGCTTTTTAAGGTGTTGGGGTATAAAAACCCCATCCTGGTCAGCGGCGCCGATGGAGCGGGAACGAAGATCTCTTTAGCGATCCGGTTGAAAAAATATGATACGGTTGGGATCGATTGCGTCGCGATGTGCGTCAATGATGTGCTCTGCCATGGCGCGAAACCGTTGTTTTTTCTCGATTATTTGGCTTGCGACAAGCTGGACTCGGACATCGCATCCCAACTGGTTGAAGGTGTCGCTGCCGGTTGCCTGCAGGCAGGATGCGCGCTGATTGGGGGAGAAACCGCCGAGATGCCGGGAGTCTATGCCAAGGGCGAATATGACTTGGCGGGTTTTTGCGTTGGGGTCGTAGAAGAAGGCGAGATCGTCGACGGAAAAACGATCCGTTCCGGGGATGTCTTGATCGGGATCGCTTCGAGCGGGGTGCACAGCAACGGGTTTTCTTTGGTCAGGAAAGTGGTTAAAGACTACACCGCCGAAATCGACGGCAAGCCGTTGAAAGAGATTTTGCTCGAACCGACTAAAATATACGCCCCCATCGTTCTGGAATTGATCAAACGCTATGAAGTCAAAGGCTTGGCGCATATCACCGGCGGCGGGCTTTATGAGAATATTCCGCGGATGTTCAATGACCCCCCCTTAAGTTTTCGTTTACGCGAAGGTTCGTACCCGATCCCACCGATTTTCAAGTATCTGCAAAGCCTCGGGATCTCCAAAGAAGAGATGGTTCGCACTTTTAATATGGGAATCGGCATGGCTTTATGCGTTTCGAAGGCGGAAAGCGCGTCGGTTTTGGACACACTAAACGCATCCGGTTGGCCTTCCTATCTCATCGGGGAAATCATTTGAAGATCGCGGTATTGATCTCCGGGCGCGGGAGTAATCTGCAAAGCATCCTGAATGCGATCCGAAAAAACACGCTGAACTGCGTTGTGAGCTTTGTCATTAGCGATAGAGAAGACGCCGCCGGATTGATTCGGGCCCAAAAGCGCGGCATTCCTACCTATGTTGTCGATCGCAAAATATGGAAAGAACGGCTTTCGGATGAAATACTGCGCATCGTGTCGGATCAAGTCGACTTGATCGTGCTGGCGGGGTTTTTAAGCCTTTTAAAAGGCGAGATCTTAAACAAGTATAAAAATCGGATTATCAATATCCACCCTTCTCTGATCCCCGCGTTTTGCGGAAAAGGGATGTACGGGATGAAGGTTCATGAAAGCGCGATAACCTACCGGGTAGGATATTCAGGATGTACCGTTCACTTCGTCGATGAAGGGATGGATACCGGCGGCATCATCCTACAAAAAATCGTAAAAGTCAATCCGGAAGATACGCCGGATACGCTGGCTAAAAAGATTTTGAAGAAAGAACATCAAGCGATTGTGGAAGCCATCAATCTTTTTTTACAGGAGGAAAACCATTGAAAAAACGAGCGCTTATCAGTGTGTATGATAAGGAAGGACTGTTGGAATTAGCCACATGCTTGGTAAATCACGAGATCGAAATCATCAGTACCGGAGGAACAGCGCAGTACTTAAAACAAAACGGCATCGACGTCATCGACATTGAAGCGGTCACGCATTTTCCCCAGATGCTGGATGGTAGGGTGAAAACCCTTCACCCCCGTATTCACGCGGGTATTTTGGCCTTAAGGGAAAACGCGGATCACATGGAAACGTTGAAAACCCATGCGATCGAACCGATCGACTACGTTATTGTCAATCTATATCCGTTTTTCGAAAAAATGAACGCCGATCTGACCTTTGAAGAGAAGATAGAGTTCATAGATATCGGCGGCCCATCAATGCTCCGGGCGGCGGCTAAAAATTTTAAAGATGTCGTTGTCGTCTGTCAAAGCAAAGATTATTCCCTTCTGATCGAACACCTTGACCATCGAGAACCAATCGGGTACCCGTTAAGGAAAAAGTTGGCCGCAAAAGTCTTTAATCTGGTCAGCGCTTACGACGCCGCCGTCTGTGATCTCCTCAACGAGGAGGACTTCCCGGATTATCTCTCTGTGTCATACGAAAAGAAAGCTGATCTTCGATACGGGGAAAATCCTCATCAAAAGGCAAGTTTCTACGTGTCGACCTATCAACCCCGCTCGATGAAGTCTTTCCGGCAACTGCACGGCAAAGAGCTGTCCTATAACAACATCCGGGATTTCGATGTGGCGTGGAAAGCTGTCTGCGAATTCGAAGAAATCGCATGCTGCGCCGTCAAACACAACTCCCCTTGCGGATTCGCATTGGGTGAAACCGTTCTGGACGCCTATCTGAAGGCCTATCAGTGCGACCCCGTGTCCATCTTCGGGGGGATACTGGCTTTTAACGCCGGCGTCGACGCGAAAACCGCCGGAGAGATCAGCAAACTCTTCATCGAAGTCGTGATCGCTCCTGACTTTGAAGAAGAGGCGCTTCAAGTGCTCAGACAAAAAAAGAATGTCCGATTGATCCAGAACACGATAAAATCCTCGTTTGAAAAGGAATTGATATCGGTGGACGGCGGTATGCTCGTCCAAACAAGTGATCGACGTTTGTACGAGGATTTGGAATATGTGACTGAAAAAAAGCCCGATGAGCGAGACCTCGAAGAATTGCTCTTCGGAATGAGAATCGTCAAACACGTCAAGTCCAACGCCATCGTCGTCTGCAAAGACTTCCAGGCAAAAGGAATCGGAGGCGGCCAGGTGAACCGGATATGGGCAGCCAAACAAGCCTTGGAAAGGGCCGGTTTGAAACAAGCCTATCTGGCTTCCGACGCGTTCTTCCCCTTCGGAGACGTCGTGGAAGAGGCCGCGAAGCATGAGATCCGGGGCATCATCCAACCGGGCGGTTCCATCAACGATAAAGATTCGATCCGCCTCTGCAACCAATACGGTATTTCGATGGTTTTCACCAAAACAAGGCATTTTAAACATTGAGGGGGCGGAGATGAAGGTATTGATTATCGGCAATGGCGGCCGAGAAAACGCCCTGAGCTGGAAAATCAGGCAAAGTCCATCAGTTGAATACTGCCAAATGGTTCCCGCGGAACCTAAAGAAGACTTGTTGGCCACCGCCTTGTCCGGAGGCTACGACTTAACGGTCGTTGGTCCCGAGGGACCTTTGAACGATGGAATCGTCGATTTGTTCAAAGCCCGGGGACTTAGGGTGTTCGGACCTTCACAGGCAGGCGCGAAACTGGAGAGCAGTAAGGTTGACGCGAAAATCTTCATGGAAAAATACGGGATAAAAACGGCCCCCTATGAGGTATTCGACGATTTTTACGCGTCAACAGCGTACTTGCGTCGCTGCCGGTTTCCTTTGGTCATCAAAGCGGATGGGCTCGCCAACGGAAAAGGCGTCGTGATCTGCCACACCTTCGAAGAAGGAGAAAAAGCGCTGGAAGACTTGATGGTTCGAAAGCAATTTAATCAGTCGGGTGAGCGGGTTATCATCGAAACCTTTCTGGAAGGCTTCGAAGCTTCCATGCTTTGCATCACCGACGGGGTTAGGATCAAACCGTTTATCAGCGCGATGGACTATAAGAGAGCGGAAGATCACAATCGCGGCCTTAATACCGGTGGGATGGGCGCGGTCGCGCCTAACCCGTTTTTGACTCGATCCCATTTAGAGGTCTTTGAGAAAGAGATCATGGAAAAAACATTGAACGGCATCCAAAAAGAAAAGATCGATTATCACGGTTTTTTATACTTCGGTTTGATGGTCACTGCTGAGGATATTTTTGTGCTCGAATACAACGTCCGATTGGGAGATCCCGAAACGCAAGCGGTGCTTCCACTGATGAAAAGCGATTTGGTGGACGTGATGCTCGCAACTTTAGACGAAGAACTGGAACATAGATCCCTCGCGTGGCTGGATAAGCGCTCCTGTTGTGTGGTGGCTTGCTCTGGCGGATACCCGCAGACCTTTCAAAAGCATAAAAAATCACGGGTTTAGAAAGAGTCGAAAACAACCTGTTTTTATCGGGGGTATATCAAAAAGATGGGGAGTATTCTACGAACGCCGGCCGGGTTCTTTCGATCAACGCGGTGGACGATTCGCTCGAAAACGCGAGAGCCCGTTGTTATAAGGACTTACAGAACATCTCATTTGAGGGTATGTACTACAGAAAAGACATCGGAAAAATAGAAGAGGGTGGAAAATGATCGAACGATACGCTTTATCCCCGATCAAGGATATTTGGACCCAGGAAGAACAGTATCGCCGATGGTTGGAAGTGGAATTGGCCGTCGTTCAGGCGAAAGAGGACTTAGGGCTGATTCTGAAAGGTATCACCGAGACGATGAGACACAAAGCCCGTATCGACGTGCCGCATATCCTTGAGATCGAACAAGAGGTGGATCACGATATGATCGCCTTTATCAAATCGGCGACACGAGACTTTGGAGATGAAGAGCGGTATTTTCACAAAGGCCTCACCTCCTCCGATATCGTCGATACCGCCCTCTCTCTGGGTATGGTGAGAAGCGCGAAATGGATCATAAAAGAATTGAAAAAGCTGATTGAAAACGTCAAAGAAAAGGCGATCGAGCACCGGTATACCCTCACGATGGGGAGAACGCACGGAGTGCACGCCGAACCCACCTCTTTCGGGCTCAAGCTGCTCACCTATGTGTATGAGCTGGAAAGGAATGCAAAGAGGCTCGATCATGCTTTCGTGAACATCTCTCACGCCAAATTGAGCGGCGCGGTCGGCAATTACGCCAATATTGACCCGATTATCGAAGAACGCGCGTTGCGGCTACTAGAATTGACACCGTGTAAAATATCGACCCAAATCGTACCGCGGGATATCCACTGCGAATTCCTGAACGCGCTCGCTTTGTTGGGGACGGGCATCGAACGCCTGGCAACAGAGATACGGCATTTGCAGAGAACGGAGGTTGCAGAGGCCCAAGAACCTTTTAAGAAAGGTCAAAGGGGTTCTTCCGCAATGCCTCACAAGAAAAACCCGATCCTGTGCGAACGGTTGTGCGGAATGGCCCGAATCTTGAGAGGCAACGCGATCGTATCCTACGAAAACGTTACGCTATGGCATGAACGGGACATTTCGCACTCGTCCGCGGAACGGATGATCCTGCCGGACTCCATTCAAATCATCTACTATATGGTTGTAAAGTCCCAAGCGTTGGTTAAGGGCTTGATTGTGAACAGCCAAAAAATGCGGGAGAACTTTCAAGCCTCCCACAATCTGGTTTTTTCGCAAAACGTTTTGAATAAGCTGATCGACGCGGGGATGAAACGTGAAGAAGCCTATACGACGATACAATCGCTCGCTCTGGAGTGTTATCGACAAGAACGCGATTTCAGGCTGGCGCTGAAAGAAACTCCCGCGGTTGCCGCGTTGTTGAAAGAAGCGGAGATCGATCGGTTGTTTGAAACCGATCTCTATCTAAAGAACGTCGACTATATCTTTAAGAAGTTCGAAAATGACCGGCCGTAAAGAACAACTGCTGTTCGTCGAAAAGAAGAAGGGCTTTCGCGATGAGGCGGACCGCCTTTTATGGGATCTAAAAGCCTTTTTGAAGATCGAAAAACTCAAAACCGTAAGAATAATCAATCTCTACAAATTGATCGATGTTCCATACCATGCGCTTCGTGGGATCTTTGATTCCCCCCAAACCGATACCGTTACCCTAAACACGCTGCCAATAAGCGAAAGCGATCGGATGATCGGCATACGTTATGTCAAGGGGCAATATGACAGCCGAGCCTACTGGGCGAAAGAATGCGTACAAATTTTAACCGGTCGCGAACCGATCCCGTGCGAGGTGGAAACCGCCCGCATCATCCTGGTCAACAAAGACATCGGGGAAACGGATTTTCTGAAAATCAAAGGATATTTAATCAACCCCGTCGAATGTGAAGCCTTCGATCTGAATGATCTATATCGCGCGAGCGAGGATACGGATCGAGATGCCCCGGATACCCGCGAGATCGAAAACTTCCTCCATTATGACGCGGACGCGATCAAGCGCTTTCTTGAAGAGAATCGGCTTGCGATGAGCCCCGAAGACCTGAAGATCTGCCAACGGTATTTTAGAGAGGAAGCGCGTCGGAATCCCACCGAAACGGAGATAAAAATCATCGACACCTACTGGTCGGATCATTGCCGGCATAAAACATTCAACACCGGTCTATCTCCCGTCCGTATCCAGGACGAAGAGAGTAACGCGGTTATCCAGAAAGCTTTCGAACACTATTTGAAGGTAAAAGCGGAGTTGAACCCCGGAGGCAATATCTGTTTGATGGACCTGGCAACGATCGGCGCCAAAGAACTAAAGACGCGGGGTTTGCTTAAAGACTTGGAAGTCTCCGAAGAGAACAATGCCTGCAGTATCGTGATCGATGTAGAAACGGAGCAAGGCGGAGGAAAAACCACCCAGGAATGGTTACTGATGTTTAAGAACGAAACGCACAACCATCCAACGGAGATTGAGCCTTACGGCGGCGCGGCCACGTGCCTGGGTGGCGCGATCCGAGACCCTTTGTCCGGCCGAAGTTATG
>JAAYCF010000120.1 GCA_012744415.1 Thermotogaceae bacterium | reverse complement strand
ACTCGCCCTGCGGCCTGCATTACTTTGATCATACCGGGGTAAACGTAAGCGTATTCGTAACCGGTCCCGAGCGTATGCGTGAAGTAATCTTTGATGATCTCCCGTTCCAGGCAGATCTGAGGGTATCCGACACCCACGATGACGGCGCCGCTTAATTTTTCGCCCCTGAGATCGATGCCCTCTCCGAAGATCCCTCCCATGACAGCGAAAGCGACCAACGTATTTTCCCGATCCTCCGAGAACGCCGCGATGAAATCACGCCTTTCTGACTCGCTCATACGGCTCTTTTGAGCGATGCAGTCCATACCGGGGTTTTTCAGAGCGAAAAATCGATAAACCTGCTGAAGGTATTTATGCGAGGGAAAGAAGACGAGGAAGTTTCCTTTTTTTGAGTGGGCTAGCGTTTCGATCATTTCAATAACCTTTTCGTGGGTGAAGCCACGGTTTCGGTAAGTGGTGGATATCTTATGGTTCACCAGTAAACAGAGGTTTTCGCTGGGAAAGGGAGAAGGAACGATCAACTGCTCGGCGTTTTCGTCCCCTCCGAACAAGCGGACAAAATAATCGAGAGGGAGAAGCGTCGCGGAGAAAAAAATAGCGGAACGACCTTTTTTCAGGAATTCCGAGAGCAGAGAGGAGGGATCCAGGCAGAAAAGTTTAGTTCGGAAGCCTTCCGGTGTTGACTCATCGTAAACCCGGTACTTCTCATCGAAGAAATCCGCGGTTTTTACGAAGGCGCTCACAATGAAGTACAAGTCTATCAACGGTCGTGAGAGCGGCGAACGGTAATGGGCTTCCAACCATTTTTCCGCCGCCTTGAGAAAGCCGTTCAAGTCCGTGATCAGCTGTTTCGGCAATGCCGTTTGAGCTTCCGGCGTGTCGGCTCGTTTTAGAAACTCCGACTCTCGATCCAGAAGCCTTCGGCTGATTTCCGCCGTCGCTTGATAGACCTCCAAATCCGCTGCCCGAAAAGCTTCCCCAAGGGCTTCCACATCCTGACGCAAGATCTCCGCAGAAAACATCTCTCGCGCGCGGTCAACGAGATTATGCGCCTCGTCGACCAGAAAAATATAGTCGCCGGCGTTGAGAAAAAACCGTTTAAGAAATACACGGGGATCGAAGGCGTAGTTGTAATCACAGATAATGATATCCGAGAGGAGCGCCGCATCCAGAGACAGCTCAAAGGGACATACCCGAAAAGCGCGCGCCGTTTCCTCAATCAAAGAACGATTGATTTTTTCTTCGGACAACAACGCTTGAATGGCTTCGTCGACGCGGTCAAAATGACCCTCGGCGTATTCGCAGTAATAGGGCTCGCACAGCGCGGTTTCTTTGAAACAGATCTTGTCTTTGGCGGTAATGACCGTGACCTTGGCCTTCAATCCGTATTCGCTGAGAAGATCGAAGGTTGATTCGGCGACCATTTGGGTGCTGGTTTTCGAAGTGAGATAGAAGATCTTCTCCCCGTACCCTTCCCCGATCGCCTTTACGGCGGGAAAGACCGAGGCCAGCGTCTTGCCGATACCGGTAGGGGCTTGGGCGAAAAGCATCTTCCGATCGCGGATCGCGCCAAAAACGCGGTCGATATACTCCTTTTGACCTTTGTTGTAGGTAGGATAAGGGAAAACGAGCTCCCGAATGGAATCGTCCCGCCGCTTTCCCCAACGTTCGCAAAAGGCCAGGCGTTGTGCATATTTTCCGACTAAAGGCTCTATGAAACCGGCCAGCTCTTCAATTGTGAAGATCTCTCTGAATCGACGCGTGCGGTTCCTGTCCGGGAAGAAATAAGTCAATTGAACGCCGATCTGATTCAGTTTTTCCCGGGAGGCCCACATAAACGCGTAGCACTTTGCTTGATGCCAGTGATTCGGAAAGGTATCGCGACTCACTTTTCGCGTGTCTCCGAACAGGATCTTGATCTCATCGATAACGGTTCCCTCGATACTCTCAAAGACCCCGTCCGCTTTGCCCTTCACTTCAAGTTCGATGTTTTCGTCCTGAAAAAGAAAACGATGGGACAGCGGAACTTCCGAACGATACTCGCTGCCAACGCTCATCTGTATTTTTTGATGATAGCGCGTGCCTTCTACCGGGCGATTCGGCGCGAAAAACGAATTGTCCAGGCTTCCCGAACGCAAAACGGAGTCAATGAGATCGCGCACCCCGATAGAGTGGAATTTTCTTTTCAAGGCCCTTCCTTAGCGACATAATGCGAATTTTTAATCACTATGGTATTGTACCACCGATTGGCATTGAAGTCGCATCCGCTCCTAAAGGGGACAACAGACGAAATTTCTATAAACGGCTTGTGGTATAATCGCGCAAATCGTTACCGTTTTCGGAGGGTTTGAGTATGATGAAAAAGGTCTTCTGCTTAAGTTTATGGGCGCTGCTTCCCCTCACCATATGCGCTTTGAATTTTACCGACTACGTCGTCTATAACGACATCGAAAACGGGATGAAAGCGGCCGTCTTGTTGGAAAAGAGCGTGCTGATCGTGTTTACGCTGCCGGGGTGTTCGACCTGTGAGCAGTTGAAAACCGAAGCTCTCTCTAATCCTTCTCTGGCGGCGCTCTTGAAAGAACAATGCATCGTGATCGTCGCTGAAGCGGAAAAGGACCATTACGCGAAATATCCTTTCAGAACCTACGCAGACTCAACGAACACATCCTTTGAGACGGTCAACTACTATGACCTGATCACGAAAAAAATCGGGAGTAAAATCGT
>JAAYCF010000119.1 GCA_012744415.1 Thermotogaceae bacterium | reverse complement strand
GCGCTACTTGCTTATCGTCTTCTTCACACGGCGAAATCCGATGGCATTCGCTTTCAAATATTGCTCGTAACTATCTCTCGGATCTCTAATTTGACTGAATGATACGCCGCCGATAGAAACGTTCGAATGGACGATAAATCCTTTCCCCATGTAGAGTCCGACGTGACCGGGAAAAAAGACTAAATCGCCTCTTTCTAATTCCGGTTCTTCTATTTCCTTCAACGCTGCCATCTGTTGATCGGTATCTCGCGGCAGTGGGATCCCCAACATATCGAACAATCGCAGGACGAAACCGGAACAGTCTGTCCCATAGGTGCTGCACCCGCCCCAAAGATAGGGAACTCTCAGGTATTTGTCCACCCAGTCATCCAGCTCGGTGACGGGTTTTTCTTCCGTGACGAAACAATCGTGTTTACGGATCCAATACTCTCTGCCGGGAGCGACCACATACAGTCCCTGCTCGGACTCACGGGAGACAAAGAGTTGGCTGCCCAACGGGAGCCATCCCAGATCCTTCTCGCCTTGAAATCCCGTATCCATCCCGCTCAGATAAGCAAACCGCTCGGACACGAAGAATTTCGGCAGGTTTCGTATGGATTCCCGCTCTTCCGCGCTGCAGAAATCGAGGTTATTGCATGCCACGTGCCCTACATAACCCGTTTTCATGTCTTTTACCATCGCGTAAGCGTTATCGAACTCGAGTACTTTGACCCATTCCCCGAATACCAGTTGGTGTGATCTTTCCGAACGCCATTTCGCTTCCGAACGCATATCGGTGACGGGCGCCACGACCATCGCAAACCGGTAGTCAACCGGAAGCAGATCGGACATCTCGATCACTTCGAAACAGCCCTCTTCGCACGCTTCCGCCAGCAAACTTCGCATGCGCTCCGAAAATCCCTCGCTATCGACCTTTGCGATGATCTTTTGTTCGGAACGATCGTAAATCTCCAGCTTATACCGGTTTGTGCGCGAATCCCAACCGGATTCTTTTATCTTTCTCAGAATGGTCTCTCGTACGCTCTCTCCCATAAGGTCCTCCTAATAAAGTAAATCCTATGATGAGGGCGAAAGGTTGTTGCCGATCCAATTCCCTTTTTTCTCTTGTAAGTTGAAAGGAAAAATCACGCGCTCGCCCGAATCGTTAGGTAAACGGCCAATTATACACCCGAGAACGGGGCTAAGCCGTTAGAAATAGGCTTTAAAGCGAACTTTCAGCTCTTTACAAAGGCCAAGATATGCTACAATAAGGGGTATCTATTCTAAGGCGAAGGGTGACGGAATTGACGATCATCATCTTAACCATCGTGCTGTTTGTCCTGCTCGTAACTTCATCGGTTCTCGGCATTCCGATTCTGTACCCTCTACTGGTGGGTATCTTCCTTTTTTCTGTCACAGCCGTTCGAAAAGGCCACCGGCCGATGGCCGTGATCAAGATGCTGTTGTCAGGCGCTCAGAAGACGATCCCGGTCGTCGTCGTGTTTATCATCATCGGGATGCTGATCGGCTTATGGATGTCCTCCGGGACGCTTTCATGGCTTGTTTACTATGGTTTGAGGATCATCGCGCCAAACCTGTTCCTCTTTTTTTGTTTCCTGTTGACCTGTTTCGTCTCGATTCCGCTTGGAACCTCCTTCGGGACGGTGGGAACCATCGGGATGGTGCTGCTGATCATCGCCAAATCCGGAAACGTTCCCATCGCGCCGGTAGCCGGAGCGATCTTGTCGGGCGCCTATTTCGGAGATCGCAACTCCCCCACATCTTCCAGCGCGTTGCTCGTGTCCATGATGACGGGAACGGACCTCTACGGAAACCTTCGAAGAATGCTCAAAACGGGGATGCCCGCGTTCATCGCGGCCTCTTTGATCTACTTGGCGCTTTCGCCTTTCTACCCGCTTTCCACGGTCGATAACACCTTCATCGTAAGCCTACCCGATTATTTCCGAATCTCCGGCTGGAACCTTGTACCCTTGATTGTCCTTATCGCTTTTATCTTCCTCCGATTCAAGATCCGTTATGCGATGCTCTTCAGTTGCATCAGCGCGTTTTTTGTCGCCCTTCTCATCCAGCGGTTTCCGATCGGAACGATCATCCAGTCGATGTTCACCGGGTTCCGGCTTTCGGGTGAAGGAACGGTCCCGCAAGTGATTCGAGGCGGGGGGATATCCTTTATGTTGAACGCCATGACGATCGTTATCGCTTCCGCTTCTTTCAGCGGGTTGCTGGCTAAAAGCGGGCTGATTCACCATTACGAAACTGCGATCGCGTCGATGACGCGAAAGATCGGAACTTACTTATCCTCTATCATCACCGCGTTGTTCACCGCTTCTCTGGGTTGCACGCAAACGCTGGCGATCATTATGAATACGCATCTGTTATCAAAACCCTATGAGGATAGCGGGAAAACGCGGGAGGAACTCGCCCTCGATATCGAAGATTCCGTAGTCGTCCTCGCAGTCTTAATCCCATGGAACGTCGCGGGAGCCATACCGCTAAAGATGCTCGACGCCCCGCTCCAATCCCTCCTCTTCGCCTACTTTATGTGGACGCTTCCGGCAATCCGATTGGTATGGCAAACTCTTAAAACACGCCGGAAAAATCGAAGCTTCTGATAAGATTTTTCCCTTCTCATAAGGCCTCGAAAAGAATAACTCGATTTTTCTACTTCGGGTTAACGCGAAATCTGTTAAAAAACTTAATAATTCTATAAAATAGAATCGTTTTTTTGACCTATTCTTCCCTCGTGAGCGAAAAACCGCGAAAATGGGAGTTGTCCTCTTAACGAGAATCAGTTACAATTATTGGGAACGTTCCCATACGGAGGTCACCATGAATCGACTGACGATCATCGATGTGGCAAAAGAAGCGGGC
>JAAYCF010000118.1 GCA_012744415.1 Thermotogaceae bacterium | reverse complement strand
GCATATCCCGGTCGATCGTGTTACGGAGGTCCTCGCGGGACCCTATCATCCTTCTTTCGGAGATTTGGTATATAAGATGGCGTCTTTGAAACAACGCCTCGCCGCAGAACGTCACCATGAGAGTGAAGAGGAAGAGATGGAGAAGGAGCATCGGGAGGCTCTCGGCTCCTATAAAGGTTTTTTTACAGATTGGTATAGCGAACAGCATCGCTTGATCCTTAATCGTAAGGTGCAGCGGTAAAGGGGGGGGTTGGATGGTTTTACGAATTGGGCTTTTCCTTATAAGTATGCTATTCTTGACGAATAGCCTCTTAGCCGACTTCAAAACGGTATTGACGAAGTACTTTGAAACCTGCCCGGCTGCCGTTACCACGGAGTTGGTTTGGCAAAACGCCAACGACGAGTATAATGCCGCGTTACTGAAAGCTTCTTCCAAACTGGATATTTTGCTGGCCGACGTGGCGCGTTACGAGAAGCAGCTATCCTATTACACGAAGAAATGGGAGTTGATCGATGATTTGATCGGCGCGCTCTTGGACTGGAAACTATCCCAGATCGAAAAAAATATCGCTGAAGTCGAATACAATATGTACAGCGAGGACTACACTAACAAACAAAAAGCCTTTACCTACGGAGGCGTTTCAGAACAGGACGTGCAGATCGCGCTGATCCGCCGTGACCTTCATTTGGCCGAACTCGACTATTACAAAAACTATCGCATCCAGTTGGAGAGTTATTTGAAAGAAACGCTTTCCATCGCTGAGATCCCTACGATCAGCCTTCCTCTGACATCTTTGCCGATATTGAACGAGGAAACGCAAAAGAAAGCCAAAGACGGATCGATCGAGATCAAGATAGCCCAATCGAGCAACGAGATCGAGATGACCCGATACCGCCTCTCCTCCGCCGGAATGACGACCGCTTACCAAGCCGACTATTCCAAACGGATGGCGAAAATACACGAACTGAATATCATATCTTTGGAACAAGACCTGTACTTTGACCTGTCTCGGTATTACGAAGGGCTTAAGATCGCAACGGCTCGCCTAAAAGCTTCGGTCGATGAAAAGAATCTACAACTGAACCAATTGCCGAAGGTACAGGAGGCGCATACCAAGGGGTATATCACCGCGAACGATTATTACAAGAAACTGCTGGAGATCTATGAATACGACCGGACGGCGCATCACGCCGAATACGAGTACCTGCAAAGTCTGATATCTTTTTTAAAGCAGAGTTACGCGGATCCGATCGCGGTATTTCCGCTGTACGTTCAAACGAAATGACCGGCCGTGTGTTGGGGTCCGGATCAAATCAGCAAAGGGGGGCGCCGATGCGAGAGATCATCCTGCGTTTTCCTCGCGAAAAAGAAGACGAGGCCGAGAGTATGATTCTGATCCATCGTCTCGATACTGGAAACCGGTCCCGATTCGATTACTATCTGGAGGAACCGGAGGGCGGAAACGAATCCGCCCTGCATTTCTTTGCGCCGGAATCGGAAATGACGGCTCTGTTGTCGTGGATAAACGCGAATGCCCATGCATTAGGGCCAGTCACCGTTCGAGAAGTCGAGGATAGAGAGTTGACCGCCTACTGCCAAGAGTACCTGGAACCCTATTGGTTGTCGGAAAGCGTGTTAGTGGATCCTTTTACGCGGACAGAAAAAGAGATCATTCTCCTCCGCCTCGTGTGTGGAAAGGCTTTTGGAATCGGTGATCATTCGACAACGCGTTTGGCGGCCCAGCTCCTTCAAAAATATCTGAAAAGGGGTCAACGGGTCATCGATGTGGGATGTGGAACCGGAGTTTTATCCATTTTGGCCTCAAAATTGGGGGCCGGGTCAATAATCGGTTTTGACATCGATCCGGATGCCGTCCGGGAAGCTCAAGAAAATGCGCAAGAGAACCGTTGCGATCCCGCGCCGCTTTTTTTGGAGGGAGATTATTGCGCCGTCTCCGAAAAACCCTCTTTCGATCTGCTCGTCTCGAATATATTCGCGGAAGTCTTGGAAGAGGTGGTGAAGGCTTCCCTAAAACCCGTGGAAAAAACCAATGCGCGGGAAAAGGTCTATATTTTGACCGGAATCCTGGAAGAAAAGTGGGATCGTTTCGACGAAAAAATGAAAGAACAGGGTTTTTCCCTCGTCGAGAAGCGATCCGAGAACCCTTGGACGGCAGGCGTTTGGACCATGAAGCCCGGCGTGAATTCGTTTCATCCATAATAAAACATAGAAAAGGAGAACCTTATGACTCAAAAAAAACAAAAATTACCCGTTCGATTGATGTTTCTTGCGCTGATCGTTCTTGGAACCGCCTTTCTCTATGCGCAACAGGCGCCATCGCTCACCATTTCAAACACAAAAGAAGAGACCTGGGGCTTTTCGATTCGTGTGATGACCCAAACCTTCGCGACTGAAACGGTATTTTTCAGTCAAACCGAAGGCGTCACGACGTTTTTGGCGACCTCTGTTCTTCTTTCGCAAGGTCAGCAGGCTGTTTTTAAAGCCAAAGGAAAGACCGACGGTACCCGGATAACGGATTACGCCCTCGAAGCCGATTACAACGGAAAGCATACTGAAATAATAGCGCGCGTGAAAGGTGAGGTGCTGGAAGTCCAGTCTGGCGACAAACGCGTCACCGTTCCTTGGACACGCAATACCATCTTGTTGGACAACAACTTGTCCTTTATGTGGCAATATTTTTTATACGATTTCCCTTACGCTGGAACGGACGATTTTATCGTGGTTATCCCTCAGCTCATTTTATCCCAGGAACAAATCGCTTATCCCTTAGCGATACAAAGAATGGTTGAATGCGACGGAAAGGTAACGCTGAACTTCAAATTGGTCAACTCGATGGGGGTAATCAACGCCGATAATCGTTATCATCTCTTCGATATACAAATCGGGGCAACAAAAGTAGAGAGGAATTATTGATGGCCCAAGGAAAAATCACGGTGATCGTCGGTCCCATGTACTCGGGCAAAACCACGGAACTGCTTTCTTACGCGGAGATCTACAAGCTCGGAAAGAAACGGTATCGGATCTTTAAACCCATCATCGACAACCGGTATCGATTGGAAGAGATTCGCTCGCATTCTGGTATGAAGGAAGCGGCGATCCCAATTACGCAAAGCGCGGAAGCGGAACGGTTTATTACGGACGAAAAAGCCGTATTTTTCGATGAGGTGCAATTCTTCGATCGGGAACTGGCCGAAACCGTTAAAAAATTGAGGCATCTTGGGAAAGACGTCATCTGCGCCGGACTCGACATGAGCTTTAAGGAAAACCCTTTCGAAACGACGGCATTACTGCTTTGCTTAGCCGATGAAGTGATAAAAAAGCGGGCGGTTTGCCACGAATGTGGAGAGTATAACGGGGTCATCTCCTATAAATACGTCAACAATGACGCTGAAATCGACGTCGGCGGGTTCGAAAAATACTATGCGGTCTGTTTGGACTGCTATCAAAAACTGACCCGCCCATAGCCGTGTACAGAGCCCCTCTATGAAGATTTATTACGACATAGCCGTTTCCGGAAGCCCTTTGCAGCGTTCATTCACATACAGCTCTTCCGAAGAAATCGATCCCGGTACAAGAGTGGTGATCGATTTTCGGAATCGGATCACGGTCGGGTATGTCTTAGGTGTTGCGCATCCTTCAGAAGAAGTGGTCGCCAGGACGAAAGACTTATCGGAAATAATTGATTTCCGGCCCCTCCTTTCTGACGCTTACCTTGAACTGGCGAAGCGAACCGCGCGGTATTTTTACTCTCCGATCGGCAAGATTTGCGATCTCTTCTTTTCGGCTTCTCCGAAAATTGTGGTTCGAACGCGCCTCATTCGATCGTCCTATGAGGAGATGCCCGGTTTCGAGAGTACCGAAGCTTCTGTCGATTCGGAAGTATTTTTCGAACGATTGGGTCGCAAGAAGGGACGGGTCCTTTTGGATCAGTGGCTGCAGGAGAAGCGTGTCGTGTGGGCGATCGGTCTGAAAACCTATACGGCGAAAGCCCGGACCGACTACTGGGTCCGTCCGGACGCCAGCCTTAGTCAGGCATTGTCAAAGTTGGAGAAAAGCAAAAGCAAGGAGTGGGCGATTCTGCAACATGTGCTCTTTCATATGGAAGAAAGAGCTTCTCAATTGAAAAAGGCGTTTCGTGTCAGTGATGCTGTCCTTCAGTCCATGGTTAAAAGACAGCTCTTATCGATGGAAGAGATGGACGCTTCAGGGACCGCTTTCGCCGAAGAACGGGAAACCGTTTGTCTGACCGCTCGGCAGAAAGAGATCAGTCAGGCGATCATCCATGGTATCGACAATTCCACGCCGGTAAGGGAGCATTTAGTCTATGGGGTGACGGGAAGCGGCAAGACCGAGATTTACTTCTCTCTGATCGCAGAGATGCTCAGAAGACGTCGATCGGTTCTTTTTCTGATCCCGGAGATTTCTCTTTCCCCGCAAACGATCGCGCGCGTTAAAACACGTTTTCCAGAGGTTGAGGTAGGGGTTTACCATTCGGCTCTGAAACCGACCCAGCGGCAGCGGGAATGGCAAAAAGCGGTATCCGGCGAGACGAAGATCCTACTGGGTACACGAAGCAGTCTTTGGGTACCGATCCCCGACCTGGGACTGATCCTCATGGACGAAGAGCACGACACCAGCTATGCGCAGGAAGACGCGCAACCCTTCTATGACGCGAAGCGGGTCGTTCGATGGCTCAGCGAACTGGGAAAGATACCGGCCGTCTATGGGTCTGCCACCCCGCGCCTCGAGAGTTTCTACGAGGCTCAGGAATTGCGTCAGATGCGACTGCACACGCTTTCAGAACGGCCGCGAGGCGTCTCTCTTCCGAAGGTTCATTTGATCGATATGATCCATACTGAAAAAGTGAACCCGTTTTTGTCAAAAGAGCTCGTTCGAAGTATGGACACCGTTTTATCGCGGGGGAAACAGGTTTTTCTGTTAGCGAACAGAAAAGGGTTCGCCCCGTTTTTAACATGCGCCCAATGCGGATTCGTCGCTAAATGTGAACAATGCGATGTATCTTTGACCTATCATCTGGCGGCCCATCGGTTGAAATGCCACTATTGCGGATTCGAGACCGCGCCTTACACCCGATGCCCTTCCTGTCAGAGTCCCGCTCTAAGCTATTCGGGGTACGGAACCGAAAAAGTGGAGGAAGCGTTGAAAAGCCTCTTTCCGAACAAACGCATTCTGCGAATAGACAGGGAAACCGTGGGTAGCGTCGAGAAATTGAACGCAGCCTTCCAACAGATCACGGACAAAAAAACCGATATCGTGGTCGGCACCAAGATGATCTCAAAGGGGCTGGATTTCCCGGAAGTAGAGTTGGTAGGCGTGTTGGACGCGGATCATTTTTTATACTTCCCGGATTTTCGTTCCTCGGAGCGAACTTTTCAGCTTTTGAGCCAGATGTCGGGAAGAGCCGGCCGAACCGTCTCGGATTCTTTGGTGGTGGTTCAAACGCGCTCGATCGACAAAACTCCTATTCAGAGAAGCGCCCATC
>JAAYCF010000117.1 GCA_012744415.1 Thermotogaceae bacterium | reverse complement strand
GTCGAACGGACTTCCCCGACCATTTTCGACAGACCGACGGTTATCTGGCCGATTTCATCCTTTCGATCCAAAAACGCGTCCGCCTTGCTTACTGTTTTGGTGAAATCCAGTTCTCCAAACCGTTTGAGTTCTTTCCCGACCTCTTTAATTGGTGTGGTGACAACGATACCGACGATGTAAGCAACGACGGCGACAACAACGATAAGGATGCCGAACGTAATGAATAACAGAACCACTAAACTACCGCTTTTCGCCGTGATATTTGTTTCTAAAACGCCCACCCCCAAAGACCAATTGGATGTTCCTGGGATCGGTTTATAGAATAATTGATAAGTCCCGCCGTCAGGGTTCTTGTAGGAACTGGCGCCCGCTTCGCCTTTTGTCATATTCGTGCCCGCTTCTTCCAAGCCAATAAACCCTTTTTGTTCTGAATGAAGAACGTTAAGAGACATTATAAGGTTCGGATCTGAACTATGAGCAACCGTCATCCCGGTACCATCCACCACAAGAGCAAATTCACCTTCGGCATAGGCTAATGCGCTGATGCGGTTGCTCATTGATTCGATGTTAACCGTCGCCGCTACCATTCCCACGAGAGCGTTGTTTTCACCATAGACCGGGTAAGCGATAACGATGATCGGTTTCCCTGACCCCTTGCTGATGAGCGCGTTCGAGACAGATACGTTTTTTCTCAATACGAAAATGTCTTTATGATAATCGCGATCTTTGATATTGGCGACCGCGCCTTCTCGATTGATATAGTCTCCGCCCGGATTTGCCAAAAGGATGTAGTCAAACAACCCGTTGCTGTTTTTCACGACTTCCGCAAAAGCCGTTAAATAGTTTTCGGGTTTCATGGATTTGGCCATACTCGAATTCGCCAGATAATAGACTTGGTTCTTAATGCCCGTAAGCCATTCTTCCACCATCATTTCCATTACCGTTACTTTTTCGTTCGTCTCTTTTTCAACCAAATTTTGGACCGTCGTTTTTACGGAATGGGTTATTACGAAAGCACTTATAACAAGGACAATCACAGTCACAGGAACAAACAAAAGTAGCAGTTTTGTCTTAATCGTTCGAAACTGCATCCACATACCTCCTTATTGTGAGAAATCACTTTGCTCTGAATTATACAGAATGAAGATTAACTTGTCAAAACTACTTTTTTTACACGCATTTAATCTTTTGATAATCGCGTAGACCCTTTAAAAAGTGATGCGCGCTCTTCGTTCGGAAGAGAGAAGGTCCGAAACCGCCACTTGAGCAAAGGGTTATCGTAAAGGCTTCTCAGACGAAACCATCCGAGCCAAGGCCAATGTGTAGATTTTGGTCGCTTTGATCCACTGAGAGATCGATAGCGACTCTCCGACCTCATGGCACGTATCGGGATCCCCCGGGAAGAGAGGCCCCCAGCAGACAAAGCGTGGCATCGCTTTGGCATAAGAGGTCCCGTGAGCGAGCGTATACGTGTTGGGAAGGCCGCTGACCTCTTCGTAGGTTTTCGCCATGATTTCAAGGAACGGGTATTTTGGATCTACCCGCAACGGGTCCTTGTAGTCAGTCAAACAAAAGGAAGCGTGATAATCCGTCAAAGCTTTTTCGGCCGTATGTTCGATTTGGGAGCGATTAACCGGGGGAGCGGTGCGGAGGTTGTAGGTGACCGTCGCTCTTCCCGCTTCCGTCTTAACGCGCGTCGGAACGATCGTCGTATGGTCAAAGAACAACCCGTCCACGATATCTTCCACGCGATGAAGCCCCCACTTCCGTCCGTGCGGGTCTTCTTTATGCGTATCGATAAACCTGACCGCTTCCGACATGCACGAAGGAACAAAGGATTCGCATGCGAGAACCTCACACAGCCGTTCGATCGCGTTCAGCCCGCTGCCTGGAACGCTCGAATGGGCCGAGCGGCCTTTGGCTGAGAGGCGCATTCCTTCTTCCGCCGCCTCCGTTTCGATGTAAGAAATATTCTTACATCGCTCTCTCAGCCGGCTCAGCGCCCCATGAGGCCCTTGAACCAAAGCGGCGGCCCGATCCGGAACGGAGTTGCTGCCATGCCCTCCGCTCAGGTCGACCAGACGATACCCGTTCTCCGGTTCTCTTTCGCTTTTCTGAAAAGAAATTTCGATATCGACGTACCCCTTCTCCCGATTGGTGATCGGAAATTCGCCATCCGGAGTGAACCCGTAATCCGGCAGCGGGTAGGAAGCCGTATACCTCTCGATATCCGACCACTCGGTCTCTTCCTGGGTGCCGATGATGATCCGTATGGTCTTCCGCGCCCTCAAACCGATGGATTTCAAGGCCTCCAGCGCGTACAAAACAGAAATCGCCGGGCCTTTGTCGTCGATTGTTCCGCGCCCGAACAAACGATCTCCTTCTATCCTTCCCTCAAAGGGATCACAAGGCCATTTGCTCAGATCACCCGGCCCCACCACGTCCGCGTGAACTAAAACGCCGATCGTTTCCGTTCCTTCTCCCCATTCGATAACGCCAACCGTATCGTCGAGAAGGCTTTGCGCTCGAAAACCCATCTCCCGAGCCCGAGTCAAATAGTATTCGAGCGCCGCTTTCACCTGTTCTTTGTCTTCAGAAAGGCTCGGAATTTTCACAAACCCGCGCAGATCTCGGATCATTCTTTCACGACCGCTTTCTAAATGTTTCAGTAGATGGGTTTCCATCGTCCCTCCAACTGTGAGCGAAGGCGGCGTCACCGGGCCTTCGCTTTGAAAATCAAACCCCTTGCACTCAAACGAATTATACTCCGAAATAGGCCCCCTAATCCGAATTTCTCGCTGAAAAAGAGCGCCTCTACGAACGGCCGGTTTCAATCAATCGTGTTTTGGAGTATAATGAAAGCGTAACCCCGTTGAGAATCTTATAGATACAGGGGTGAAGCGAACATACGTGGCCGAAGGAGGCAGGGACATGCGCGTTAAAACGCTTGTAGAAAACACGAGCCTTTCTGAACACTTTGAAAATGAACACGGATTGAGTCTCTATCTCGAAACGGAAAAACATACGGTTTTGTTTGATTCCGGTTGCGGCAGCCTTTTTGTTGAAAATGCCCAAAAACTCGGCGTCGACCTATCGAAAGTCGAATACTTTATCCTTTCCCACAGCCATCTAGACCACGGCGGCGGAATCCCCGAATTCCTGAAAGCAAATCGAACGGCGCAACTGTACATCCACGAACGCGCCTTCGACGGCTTTTTTGCGGAATTACCCAACGGAGACTACTGGTCCATCGGCATCGATGCATCCTTGCGGGACCATCCCCGGGTCATCGGAACTCAAGATTTGCTGGTGATCGATGAAGAGCTTGAGTTGTTTTCGGACGTTACCGGTCAAGAATTCCCCTCGACAGCCAATCACCATCTATTGATGAAAGAGGGCGGGACCTATCGGCAGGATACCTTCGCTCATGAACAGAATCTCATCATCAATGAAAGCGGCCATACGGTGTTAATCGCAGGGTGCGCCCACAGAGGCATCGTCAACATCGTCAATCGTTTCAGGGAAATGAAAGGGCGATGGCCCGATGTGGTGATCGGCGGATTTCACCTTTACAATTCACAGAAGAGGAAAAGCGAAGATCCGGAGTTGGTTCATCAAATCGGAGCGTTTCTAAAACAGACGGGCGCGGTCTATTTTACCGGGCACTGCACCGGTCTCGAGGCGACCCGACTCTTGATCGAACAGTTGGGGCCTCAAGTGAGAGCCCTCTCCTCCGGTCTGGTCTTCGATACGAAAAACCTTTAAACGCCGTTACGCTTCAATCTGTGTGTTAAGTTATCGGGTGCAGCCGAAGGCCGGGGTGGTCAGAACATCTACCGTAATTGTACCCGCACCTCTATTAGGGAAACGCCTTTTGGAGCGCCTGGGAGCGCCGAACTTTAGTTCGGCATCGTTTTTTTCTCCAAACTGAACATGTTAATAAGAACCATAGAGGATTTGGCAAGTAGCACCGAAACTTATTATTTGCGAAACGCTATCGGCACCGGTTAGTACCCATGCCCGACTAAAGTCAAATACCGTAAAAATAAGGGACATAGAATGTGGTTCTTAAAAAATCGTGTATTACAATTAACTGCTTATAGACCGTTCACATAACAGATGACATGGAGCGCACAGCTACGTATTTCCAGTAGATGCACCTTCAGGTTCGCAAAGTTATTTCGATTTTCGGAATCGAAAGTGAAAGTAGCATGTTTCCTTGAGACAGCTTGGAAGAAACCCTCTTAATAAGCCGACCTGAAGAGTCGGCGCTCCAAACAGACGTGTCTCGGAAATCTCTTATTTTTACCATATTAGACTAAAGTCGGGCGCTTCATTTCCTAAGGTGTTCCCTATCGTTCTCTTATTCCATTATCATAAAAATTTAACATCGACGACCAGATAATCGACATCTTGATTTGGTACGATTGTATTAGGAAACAACTGTCGTTCAGGGGAGCCGAAAGGCTGAGAGGGATTTTTTTCCGACCCTTCAACCTGATCCGGGTAATACCGGCGTAGGGAGAATGGACAATCGCGTGGATAACCCCGAACCCTGTCGGCAGGCAGGGTTTTTTATTGTATAGGAGGCGGTTGGATGAACCGTTATCGGCAATTTTGTGTTATCCTGTTCTTGTGCGTCGGAATCGCGGGTTTTTCCGCGATCCGAGTTTACACCTATGAAAGCTTGAATTGGCTCAATGAATCGCTCATTCCCTTATTCGAGCAGCAAACGGGAATCGAGGTCACTCTGGTTTCGCTGGGGGACGCGGGTAATATTTTGTCGCGTCTGTTATTGGAGAAACGTCATCCTCAATCGGATGTGGTGATGGGTTTGGATCAAACCCTCGCTTATCGGGCTTTCACGGAAAGCCTTTTAGAGCCCGTCGATCCGCAAAATGCCGGTAGGATTGTGGACCGGAGCCTCGATTTCGAACCCGGAGGCTATCTCTATCCCTTCGATTACGGCGCTCTCGCGATTATCTACGACCCTGAGCGGTTACCCCTTCCGCCCTCCTCGTTCCGGGAGATGACCGCTTATCCGAAAAGCCTGTTGATTCAAGATCCGCGGAACTCGAGCACGGGCCTTTCTTTCCTGCTATGGACCATCGCCGTTTACCGCGAGGAATGGAAAGCATTCTGGGAAGCCCTGCAACCGGCGATCTTGACGGTCACTTCAGGCTGGAGCGAAGGATTCGCGAAGTTTGAAGCGGGAGAAGCGCCGATGATGGTGAGCTATGCCACAGACGGCGCTTATTCCTACCACTACTACGGTTCCGATCGGTACAAAGCCTTCGTTCCGGAAGAGGGCGCCTTTCTCCAGATCGAATATGTCGGGGTCACCAAAGGCTCATCCAATCGGGAAGAAGCGCGTCAGTTCGTCGAATTCGTCCTCTCCGAGGAGGTTCAAAAAGAACTGCCGCTTAACCAATGGATGTTCCCGGCAACTCCCGTTGAGATGCCGGAAGCCTACGCATACGCTGTGAACGCGCCCCTTCACGTGACCCTCTCCCAGGCGGAAGTCTCGGAAAACCTGGACCTGTGGCTATCCGAATGGGAGGAGATCATGTATTAAATCAATCGCCCAACGCTTGCCTATCCTCTTATTTATCGGGTTGTGGGCGATCCCGTTCGCGATCCTCCTGAAGGATTTTCTTCGTTTCGAGGATCTTTCGATCGTCTTGGACGCAAAGTTCTTAAAAATCCTGTGGTTCACTCTCTATCAAGCCGCGGGTTCGACGGCGATTGCTTTCGGGATCGCTCTTTTGCCCGCGTATTACCTTTATCGCAAACGAAATGCGCTCTCGGCTCTGTTGGAGAGCGCGGTTTTCATTCCGTTTTTCCTGCCTCCCGTATCGACCGTCATCGCTTTTTCGCTCCTGTTCTCCGCCAATGGGCTCTTCGCGCGTTTGGGCTTACAACTCCCGATTTTGTACACAGTATGGGCCATCCTAATCGCGCACGCCTTTTATAATTCGCCGATCTTTGTCAAATATATCGGAACCGCTTTGCGCGCGATTCCCCCCGCCTTGGAGGAGACAGCGATTTCTGAAGGGGCCGGGCGATTTGCGCGGTTCTGGTGGATCGAAGGCCCGTTAGTCTTCCCGGCCATCGCGAAGGCGTTCTTTTTGTCCTTCACCTACTCTTTTATGAGCTTTGCCGTTGTCCTCAACTTAGGAGGGTTGCGATTCACGACCTTGGAGGTGGCGATCGCCAACGCCCTTCGCGGGCAGTTCGATTTCTCGCGCGCCCTCGTCTACGCGATCGCGCAATTTGTTTGTTTGTTCATCCTTAACGCCCTGCTCACGCTTGTCCCGGATACTTCGACCGGCTCCCCGACGCTCACGCTTTCCCGCACGCGCCCTTCCCCGATCACCACTATCGGAAGTTTTCTTTATGCGGCGTTCGAATACGGGCTTGTGCTGATCGGATTGCTGGGCTTTTGCTATGATTTCTGGAACCGTACCTTTTCCTTTGAACCGATTGCGCGCTTGTTTTCCCCCGAATTCAACCGTCGCTTCCCGGTCGTTCGCTCTCTCTTCAATTCCTTTGCCGTGGCCTCCGTTGCCGCGATCGGGTCAGTTACCGCCGCCTTTCTCTTTGGAAAGGCGCGGGAAAAATGGGCGCAACGTGTCATCATGCCCACTTTAGGGGTGTCTTCGGCCTTTCTCGCGATGTCCCTTCTTTATCTCCACATCCTCTTCGGTCTTCCGTTCTTTCCGCTTTTGACGGCCGGATATTTCTTGTCCACCTTAGCCGTGGCGTACGCCTTTATGCGCCCGATGGTCCGTAACTTTCCGGCCAATTTGGTGGAATCGGCGAAAATCGATGGCGCATCCCGTTTTCGGATCTTTCGATCGATCGAATGGCCCTTGCTGTTCCCTGTCTTTGCCGCCGTATTTTTTCAGGTTTTCGCCATCGTCTTCGGAGAATTCACCCTGCCCTATACAATGCAAATCCGCGATTATTTTCCCCTGGCCAGCGTCGTTAACTATGCGATGAACGCGCAGCGGTACTATCGGGAAGGCGCCGCTTTCTCCGCTCTCAACATCGGCATCGTCTTCTTCCTCTTCCTCGTCTCGAACGCCATCAT
>JAAYCF010000116.1 GCA_012744415.1 Thermotogaceae bacterium | reverse complement strand
TCGATGGGGTTTTGGAGTAAAACGCGGCGTCAGGAGAATATGGCCTTCATCGCCGCCTGCTTGGCGTTCTCGGCTTTGAAAGCGGGAGATAAAGCCGGTTTAGTTCTCTTTTCAAATCGAATCGTCAATTACCAACCGGCGAAGAGCATAATGAAAAACGGGATTGCGATCATCGATGCCGTTCTCCGCGCGAATCCTTCCGGAGTCGCCGATTTTTCTGTTTTGCACGCTTTCCTTTTATCGATCTTAAAAGACCCTTCGGCGATTTTTCTGATCTCGGACTTTTTCCTTTCGGAACCCGAGATCGACAATATGATCAAGAAGCTGCAAATACTCCGTGTTCGGCATCGCGTGTATCCGTTCAGCTTTTGGGATCGAAACGAATTCTTTCTTCCCGAGCTCGGTTATACCCGGATAAGAGACATGGAAACCCATCGGGCGGAATGGGTCAAGATGAGCGAACCTTTGAACGGAGAATATCACCGTCAGATGGAAAATAAACGCTCTTACCTGCAAAATTCTTTCGAAAAAGCAGGAATTCCGTACCTTCCTATACTGGAAGGAGAGGACTATGGGAAACGCCTTTTCGAATTTTTTAAAAAAAAACCGTCTCAATAAAAGGTCCTTTCGACGCTGGCCTTTAACCGCAGCGTTGATCGCCGTCTTTCTCTGCATTGGAGGGAATCTGAGCGCGGTAACTTCTGCCGGCAGTCTCGTTTCCAATCCTTCGGGAGGGATAGGCGTTTACGCGATCGCTGTCCATTGCAACCAAACGGAAATCCCGTTAGGCGGCGTTTTTACGGTCATAGTCAAGGTGCGGCACAATCCGAGCGAGCGCGTCGGGTTCCAAGGATTGGAAAGTCTTCATGAATCGCTGGCCATAACGGGAATCTCTACAACGACGCAATGGTTGACCGCAAACTTCGTGGAAGATAGATGGATCTACACCCTCGTTCCGTCTCAGACGGGGGCCTTCCATTTTCCCCCGCTCACCGCCACCCTATCCGAGCCCGGAACGGTTACGGATCTCGCGATGGTGCTTTCAAGCGTTCCTTTCTACTTGGACGTCTACGCCGTCACGGACCGATTCGGGTTCGCCGAACCAGGGTTGACGGCGGTGATGCCTATCCCGCCTTGGGTTCGATGGATTGCTTGGGTAATCGCCTTCGGTCTTCTCATTCCTTGCATTCTGATTATCCGGAAGGCATTTATCCGCCCCAAACCGGTTAAAGGAATGATACAGAAACCGGCAAGCGTCGATAACCTCGAGTTGTTGGAGGAGCTAAAAAAAGAGTATTCTCTATTGCTCAAAGACTACAAAACGATCGATACACCCGAACAAGCGAAAGAATTCTACTATCGCCTCTCGCGTTTCGTACGGTCTTACATCGATGCGGCCTATCGGACGCAATTGCTGATGAAGACGCCGGAAGAGATCCGGTCAGAGTTCTCGGGTTCCAAAGAGATAGAAACAAAAATGGAAGAAGAGATCGTACGCTTTTTAATCCGATGCGATGCGGTCAAGTACAGGCCGATCCTTCACCCAACAGAAACGATCGATTCCGACATCAAATCTTTGAAAAAAATAACCGCTTCCGTATCCAAGCGGAAGATCGGGTAACTGGGGGAAGATGTTTCAATTCTTGATACCAACCGCGTTTTTGTTCTTTTTAATCATTCCAATTGCGCTGTGGGCCGCTTATGCGCGGAGTAAGCGGAAGGTATTCTCATTCTCCAATGCGGAGATGCTCTTTTCTCTCAAAAAACCGAAGGCCAGCCTCGAGAAGTTCTCATGGTTTCTGAAAATCGTCGCTTTGATCCTTTTCGTCATCGCCTGCGCCCGTCCCG
>JAAYCF010000115.1 GCA_012744415.1 Thermotogaceae bacterium | reverse complement strand
CTGTATTCCTCGAGATAGGGCGGGGAATCGGTCTGGAAGATCTCGGAGGCCAACTTGCCGATGACCATCTTCTTTTCGATTCCGGTGATCTTCGTATAAGCTTCGTTGCAATCCAGAACGCGATAATCTACCGGATTCCCTTGCTCATCCAACACGAGTTCGTGAAGGGCAACCATCTCGTTCATTGCCGAAAACAGCGCGCTGAACTTGTTCTCGCTTTCGCGTAAAGCCTCTTCGGCCAACTTCCTTTTCGTGATATCAGTCGCGATTTCCATTCGAACGATACGCCCGTCTGTCCATTGGATGGCGCGATCGCGGCAATCATACCACCTTCCGCTTAACGTGTTTTGGAATTCCCATTGGTAAATCCCCGTTGGTTTTCCGTTTTCATCGACCAGCAGATGGTTTGTGCAGAAAGGGCAAGGGCCGTCCATGCCTTTCTGGATCGATTGCCAACAAATCCGTCCTCTTCCTTGTTCACCCCACGATCTGAGGATGTGCTCGTTGATGAAGAGTAATTCGTAGGTGTCCATATCTGCGATATAGACACACGAATCGATACTGTCCATGACCGTTTTCAAACGCTCGTTCGACTCCTGCAACCGTTCTTCGGCAATTTTCCGCTCCGTGATATCCAAAAAGAATCCATCCCAGACGATGCTACCATCCGGCATCCGGCTGGGGGTGGCATGCGCTTCCGTCCACATCGGTTTCTCAGATTCGGCCGCTCTGAAAATAAAATTGAAGGGTTGAAGCGTTGTCGCCGACTCCTTTGATTTTTGTTCGTAAATGTTCTTGTCATCCGGATGAATCATATCCAACAGCACATTCGCGTCGTTCATTACGGCTTCCGCTGTCACTTCGGCGACATTCAGAATCGATTCGTTGATATAAGGAAAAGAGGCATGGCCGTTGGCATCGACGCGGAGCTGATAGACGACGGCAGGACTGTTTTCGGCCGTTTGCCGATACTTCTCCTCGCTCTTTCGCAAATCCGCCACTTTTTGGTTGAGTCGGCGTTTTAACAGAAAGCTCAGAATACTCAGGCTAATGGCCAAGATAACCAAAGATCCCAGCGAAAATCCGACAAACATCCGAAGCATGGGGTCGACTCGTCCGTTTTGACTGAGAACGATCCATCGGTTTCGGATATCGTCCAGTTCGTTCTTCGGAATACTGCGCAACGCTTTCTGAACAGCGCTGTACAAAAGAGGGTATTCCCTGCTGATGCCGATGCTCCATGCGAAACGGTAGTTCGTTTCTCCGGCGACCCTAAGGTTCGAGATCCCCAAACGCCCGATCGTGTAAGAAGCGACGGCCAGGTTTTCCACAAAAGCGTCGGTCTCCTCGAAAGCAACGCTTTCAAGACCTTTTTGAACATTCTCTACCGTGACGATCTCGATCCCGTACAGAAGGCTTTCGTCTTGAAGATACTTCTCAGTGGCATATCCGGAAACGACGCTGACCTTCTTTCCCGCCAAATCTTTGAAGGCGACTATTCCGGGAGTATTCTTCGAAGTGATGATCACGACCGGAACCACTGCGTACGGGTCGGTGAAGTAAATGTACTCTTGTCTTTCCACCGTATCGACGATCGTCGGCGCGACGGCGCAGCGACCGGTCCTAAGCGCGTTAAGATGATCGTTCCAATCATTCGAAGGCACCTTCGTAAAGGAAATCTGAAGCCGTTTTTCGATTTCTGAAAGGACATCGGCTCCCATGCCTGTGAAATCTCCGGATTCCGATTGATATTCGATAGGCGGGAATTCAATATTGAAATACAACACGAGTTTCTCTGGATTCTCACGCAGCCAGGCTGTTTCTTCGTCCGATAGCGCTACCCTCGAAGAATCGGCCGATAAAATGATGGACGAAGTGAGTAGGGCAAGGAAGACGACAAACCAAACCCGATATCGACGGTTTTGGCGACACGTTCTGTGGTATTTCTGAAGCATAAGTCCTCCTTTCGCTACGACGTTTTTCGTCTTCTAACACGGGTCTCCGTTACTTCGCCTTTCCCCTGCTTCTCTATTTTACATCAAATCGATCATACGGCGACACTTTTTCTGCCGTTTTCGTTATCTTAATGAAACAGAAACCGGGTCGTTTCTCGCCGGCTCTTCGATATGGAAACTGAACTAATGGAAACGGTGGCAGGGTAAGAGTTAAATAAGCTGTTTATCCGTTATTGTTAGCCACGGAGCGGTCTTTTCCCGCGTTCCGTTTCGATTTGTCGATAATCGACAGAAAAACGTCCACCAGTTCGGGATCGAATTGGGTTCCTCGATTCTTTAACAGCTCTTCTTTGGCTTTCTCGACGGTATAGGGCGTACGATAAGAGCGCTCGCTGATCATGGCGTCGTACGCGTCCGCTACCGCGATAATCCTTGAAGTAAGCGGAATCCGGGTTCCGGCTAATCCATCCGGATACCCTTTGCCGTCATATCGCTCGTGGTGGTGCCGTACGTCTGTCGCGAGGCCGGTCAATTGTTCGGAGGTTTTTAGGACTTTCGCGCCCCAAACCGGATGCATCTTGACGAGCTCGTATTCTTCGTCGGTCAACCCGGAGGGTTTGTTCAATATCTGTGTCGGCACAAGCAATTTTCCGATATCGTGAACCAAGCCGGTCCAGTAGACCTGTTTGATCCAGGGAGGATCCAGCTTGACTTGTTCGGCGATCAAAGCTGAATAGTGGGCGACATTTTCCGAATGGCCGCTGGTGTAAAGATCGTAGAGTTCCAGAATCTGGATGATAGACCTTAACAGCTCTTTTTGGAACTTCCCCTGCTGTATGCGTATCTGTTCCTGTGTCTCCAAAAGGGCCTTTTCCGCAAACTTCCGATCTATGTTCGATAGGGTTTGCCCGACGAATGCGGCGATCGTGCTGACAAACGCTTCTTCATCCAAATGCCACTTTCGTTTCTCTCGGGTTTGCGCGCAACTGATCACGCCGACCAATTTGCCTTCCACGAGAATCCCCGCGTCAAGCATCGATGTAATATGATGAGGCAGAATAAAGGAGTCGGCCAACTCCTCCGTACGCGGGTCTTCAAGCGCGTCATCGGCATAGATGCGGTTCTCCGTTTTGATGGTTTCCCAATAAAAAGGGATTGTCCGTAGGTCAATGGGCGGCATCTGGCTGTGTTTTTTCTTCCCCGCTTCGTAAAGGGATAAGCAGCGCAACGTGTTGCCGTCGCCGGTGACCCGCCAAATGCTCGTCCGTTCCACCCCCAACGCGTGCGAGACGACTTCTGTCACGCGCTCGAAGGTTTTGGACAAGTTGATCATTTCACTTGCGGGAGCGAGGGCTAACTCGACCACTGCGGCGCGTTGCCGGATCGCCCGCGCCTGGTTTTCCTGCATTGCCTTTTCAGCGTGCTTTCTTTCAGTGATGTCGATCCCGACCCCGATGAAGAAACCTGGCGCGTTTTCGGATTTTTTCACATTTCGCCCGTACCATTCAACCAATGTTGTCTTTCCCGATTTGCTGATGATGCGATTTTCATTCAACGTCGTCTCGATTCCATCCGCATGGCTTCTAAATATCTCTCCCAGCGCCTTCTGATCCTCAGCGGGGACGAACGACGTCAGATAATCTTTACCGATCACCTCTTCCTGCGTATACTCCAGGAAATCGAGCAAGACCCGATTCATCATCAGCGTTCTACCATCAAAGCCGATCGCGACGATAAAGGCGGGAGAAGTGTCCAGCAAAAGCTGGTTGAACTCCCTTTCATCCAAATAACGGTTTTCCGTCTTCCGAAGTTCCGATAGATCCACTGAAACGGTTAAAAAATGCGGGGCGTCGTTCAATTGGATTAGGCGGGAAGAATAATAAGCCTCCCGAGTCCCTATCCCCGGTATCTCCCACGTAAGCCTTGCGTGTTCTACGGACCCCTTTTCCAATAAAGCCAAGCGATCTTCCTCCAACGCTTCCTGATAAGGCTTTCCCAACAACTCAAACATCGACTTTCCGATGACCTCACTTTTTTCAATCCCCCAGTCTTTTAGAAAGGCTTGGTTCACCATCAGGTGGCGGCCTTCGAAGTCCTGAAGCGTGCAAGCATATGGGGCGAGATCGAATAATGAGCGGAATAGGATTTCGTTTTCGGAGGCTTTCATCTTCAATTTGCGCTGTTTTCGATACAAACGGAAAAACCATAAGATGAATCCGGATTGAAAAACGATGAAGAGAAGGGACAAGATCACATAAATCCCATTAACCTTCCAAAAACCCTCTGAGCGATTGCTCCACTCCGTTAGAGCGGGGATTTTCTGAAACGGAAGGTTATACTTCTTCACCGCTTCGAAATCAAAATAGGGCGAGGTTTCTTCACGTCGGGGCGGTGCATCCGAAGGTATTCTTTTGCTTAAAACCTCCGCCGCGATCTTGGCCATCTGTTTTCCCTGAATCTCCGGGCTATTCACGATCCCGCCTACGATCCCGTAGTCCAGATAATAATAGACATGGCTGAAAACGGGAGCCGGACAAGCCGCCGTTATCGAAGACAGGATGGTGGTGGTATCAATGAAACGCCCTTGGGGATCAATGTTGTAATCTAAAAAGAATACGGGGTCCGAAGCCTTTATTTTTCGGGATCGTTCAATAAGCGCCTCCGGAAGGATCCCATCTCCTTCATCGAAGAAAGAGAGGGTAATCGGGGAGGGCAACGTTCCAACGAGCGATTCGATCGCCTGTCGATTCGATTGGCCGGTAGCGGACCGGTCTGTAACCACCCATAGCCTCTCCGCAGTGGGCATTAAATCGATGATGAGCTTTAAGTTTCCCATAATATCCGCGCCGCCGAGTATTCCGGTGGTATAGGGCGGAACCGTACCGAGCGCTTCGATTCCGGAGAAGACAATAGGCGTTTTCGGAAAGAAAGACGCGCGCGCTTTTTTTAGAAGATCATACCCGTCCTGATCTGAGACAAGAATCAGGTCCGGGGGCGTGCGACCGTACTTTTCCTCCC
Source organism: Thermotogaceae bacterium (assembly GCA_012744415.1). Lineage (GTDB taxonomy): Bacteria > Thermotogota > Thermotogae > MWEM01 > MWEM01 > MWEM01. The sequence continues at coordinate 840 of JAAYCF010000115.1, read as the reverse complement.
AAAGGGAGAGGGTCTGTTCTCCGAGTTCTCCTTTGAGCGCTTCGCCGAAACGTTTGGCATCCAGGTATTCGATGTACAGAGTGACCGTTTCGCCCAGTTCTTCTTTCAGCCCTTTCAGCAGCCCTTTTTGCAGATCGTCGGACCAACGGTAGCCCGGATGGTAGGAATTGACGTAGAGCAGACGATAAGAAACCGTCCCAGCAGCGCTTGCCATTGCCGAAAGAAGGCCGAAAAGAAGGATTATGATAAGGATTTTGTTTTCTTGGAACCGCTTCCGATAGCGGGGCAGCGAGTTGATCATCATCCCCAACCCTTTCTAAAAGTATGACGTTTTTAAAACGGACGACCTTATCTTTAGTGTATGATTATATCATTATTTTACCGTCTCAAACGTGTCATCGGCAGGTAGGATAACAGCGGGAGCGTAAAAGCAACGCCGAAGCGAGGAGGAGAACAAATGATAAACATTGAAAAAATCAGGGAAGCGGCAAGAACGGTTGATTTTTCTGGCGTGATCTCGATTTATGAAAAGCAAGCGCCTCGATTTCACCAATCCTTTGGTTATCGAGACATCAAGAACGAAGTTCCGAATACTCCGGGGACGTTGTTTGGCATCGCATCGGGAACCAAACTTTTCACGGCGTTGGGGATCGGGGTTTTGATCGATCGCGGAAAGATCGCCTTCGATACGCCGGTGTGCCGTATTTCTCAGGAATATCGCGGGTTTATCGATGATCAGGCGACGGTGCTTCACCTTTTAACGCATACCTCCGGTATCTACGACTACTACGATGAAGAGTTGGAGGAGGATTCGGATGATTTCTTTGTAGAAATTCCCTG
>JAAYCF010000114.1 GCA_012744415.1 Thermotogaceae bacterium | reverse complement strand
CGCTGACCAGAGCATTCCAATCGAGATGGTCTCTTGTTCGGAAATCAAGATCACGTGCGTCGTAAAGGAAGCGGAGATAGAAAAAGCCGTCCGAAGCTTACACGAAGCGTTCTGTGAAAACGGAGAAATGGCCTTATGAACGGGTTGCGCGTGGGGATTGCGGGATCGACCGGCGCGGTCGGGATCGAAATGTTGCGGCTTCTGGAAGAGACGGCCTTTCCGGTGTCTGAACTCTCGCTCTTCGCCTCAGAGCGTTCGACAGGAATGACTCAACTCTATAAAGGGCGGCCCATTACGATTAAACCTCTTTCCGAAAACAGCTTTCGCGGATTGGATCTGCTTCTTAACGCCACCTCCGCCGAACTCGCCGAACAGTTTTTGCCAATCGCGCGTGAAGAAGGCGTTCGTGTGATTGACAACAGCAGCGCGTTTCGAATGCGGCCGGAAGTTCCGCTCATCGTTCCCGAAGTCAACCCGGACCGTATCGACTCTACTTCCAGACTCATCGCCAACCCGAATTGCTCGACCATCCAGATGTGTGTCGCCCTGGCCCCGTTCGATCAAGCCTTCGGAATCCGCCGAATCATCGTTTCCACCTATCAGGCGGCGTCGGGGGCGGGGAAGGAAGCGATGGAAGAGCTGATCGGGCAAACGAAAGCCTATGCGAACGGATCGCCCCTGAAAGCAGAGAAGTTCCCCTATCCTCTCCTGTTCAACCTCATCCCGCACATCGACCGGTTCGAAGAGAATGGTTATACGCGAGAAGAGATGAAGATGGTCAACGAAACGAGAAAGATCTTTGAAAAACCCGAGTGGAAGATCAGCGCGACGGCGGTACGGGTTCCGGTAATCCGCGCCCATTCGGAAGCGATCACACTGGAATTGGAAAAAAACTATGACCCAAATACAATCATAACGTTTTTGGGCCGTGCCCCGGGAATCGTGGTGAGGGACGACCCGGAACACAACGGATATCCAATGCCGGCTGACGTGGCGCATCGAAAAGAAGTCTTCGTCGGTAGGATCAGGAAGGACCTCGCTTTCGACAATGGCGTATCTTTTTGGGTGGTCGCCGATCAACTGCTCAAAGGCGCCGCCTGGAATGCGATCCAAATCGCCCAAATCCTCAACGAACGGGTGTGGGGCATTCGGGCGTGAAATCGGAACGCCCGTCGTTTGGAACGCCGATTTCGTGTAATGTTCGTTGTTCGGAACTTTCAGTTTTTGGAGCGTCCTTAGTTTTGAACGCCGATTTATTGGAGCGCCGACCTTTCAGGTCGGCTTATTAAGAAGGTTTCTTCCAAACTGTCTCTAGGAAACATACTGCTTTTATTTTCGATTCTGATAACAGAAGTAACGATGCGAACCTGAAGGTGCACCTACTGGAAATACGTAGCTGTCGCGCTCCAAAACCGGTATTTCCCGCAATTCTCATACTTTTATGGCTTTAACTAAAGTGGGGCGCACCACCACATATCTAGAACACGGGAACACGGCTTAACGGTATGATAGCCCACTCAGCGAAAGGAGAAAACGATGCCAAAAATCCGTACAATCGAAGAGATCAACAAAAGGATTTCGGAGGGAAAGGCCGTTGTGTTGACCGCGGAAGAGATCATCGATGAAGTGGACGAAAGCGGGGCCGAGGCTACCCTCGATACAGTGGATGTCGTGACGACCGCCACCTTCAGCCCGATGTGCTCCAGTGGCGCCTTTTTGAACTTCGGACACGCCGATCCCCCCATCCGGATGACAAAAACCACGCTCAATGACGTGGAAGCCTATTCCGGGATCGCCGCGGTCGACGCCTACATCGGCGCGACTCAGCTTTCGGAGACGGAAGGAGACCGATACGGCGGCGCCCACGTCATTTGCGACTTGATTGCGCGAAAACCTGTTCGTTTAAGCGCTTCCAGTCCGGGGACCGATTGTTATCCCCGGAAACGAGTGGAGGCGGATATTTCTTTGGACACAATCAACGAAGCCTATATGTTCAACCCGCGAAACGCTTACCAAAACTATGGCGCGGCGATCAATCTTTCGGCGGAAACAAAGTATACGTATATGGGGACTTTGCGCCCGTTTGGAGCGAATATTACCTATGCGACGTGCGGGCAGCTCAGCCCGCTGCTCAACGACCCCGAATACCGAACGATCGGGATCGGCACTCGGCTCTTTCTCGCCGGCGCGCAGGGATATGTCGCATGGCAAGGAACGCAATTCTACTCCGCCCGGCCCAGAAATGCCCGCGGCATCCCAGTAGGCGGGGCGGGAACTTTGGCGCTTATCGGGGATATGAAGGCAATGGATCCCCGATGGCTCCGACCGATACGGTTGAAAAACTACGGGGTCTCGCTCTGTGTAGGGATCGGGGTACCGATTCCGATTCTTGATATGGAAATGCTTCAAAAGGTTACGATCCGCAACCGGGACATTCAGACGCTCCTGTTTGATTACGGAGTCCAGAATCGTGACCGCCCCTTCATCGCCACGGTGGACTATGAGCAACTTAGAAGCGGTTCGATCCGTATAGACGGCAAAATAATTCCGACCGCTCCGATGTCCGACCTTCGAAAAGCCAGAGAGATCGCGAATGTTTTAAAAACCGAAATCAGCGCAGGCCGGTTTTT
>JAAYCF010000113.1 GCA_012744415.1 Thermotogaceae bacterium | reverse complement strand
GCTTTTTCGGGAAAACTTGTCTTGCAACTCCAGATACGAGGCAAGATAAAATCGATTGGACAAAAAAAGAGTCAACAGAAAACCGCCAACCGTTACCAGAAGAAAGAGGCCCAACCAACCCAAACTGACGATTCCTTTCCCGCTAACGGCCCGATAGGCCCAAATCGCGGGAGGATAAACCGAAAGGCTTTTGGAAATGAGGTTCTGCGGATTTTCCAAGAACTGTTTGAAAGCTTCTTCCGACAGTTCTCCCGACATACCCCGATTGGTTATCAAGACGTTAAATGCCAAAATCCCCACGACGAACAGCACGCTAACGCCAAACAAGAGAAAATCGCGGTGTTTTCCGAAACGGATGATTCGCGATAAGGGCAGGATAACGATCGTTTCCAGCAGGATCGGGATCATTTGTGACGTTAAAAAGATGAGAAAACCGGATATCCAATACTCCCAGCCCCCGCCGATCCGAATACCCAAATAGATGTATGGAAACAGCAAGCCGATGAAAGAGATCCACATCTGATCGATCACGATCAAAGAAATCTTCGCCGCCAAGACCTCCCCTGGTTTCAAGGGCAACGAAATCAACAAAGGAAGATCTTTAGAGAAAAAGAAGACGCTGATGATCATGAGCAAGCCAATGACGAAACCAAAGACGCTGCAGATCATGAAGAAATAGGCGTAGACCATCTGCGGGATGTTCATCTGGGTGTATACCGCGATCATTTGATCAAGCAGAGCTTTGAACAACGGGGACAGGGTCGCGATCATGGCGACGGCGATTCCGATCAATAAGACCGGTTCCCACAGGTCTCTGCGTTCAACCAGGTATCTTTGACGTTTCCGGCTGAATCCGTAATGCTCATTCAGAAGCGTCCAGGTAAGAGAAATCCATCTGTTCCGCCTCACTGCCCGTCACCTCCAGAAAGACCTGTTCTAAAGTCGCTTCGCCTTTTGTCTTTTTCAGTTCTTCGATTGTTCCGGTAAACAGAAGTTTTCCTTTATGGATGATACCGATCCGATCGCACACCCTCTCGGCGATTTCCATCAAATGGGTGGAGAAAAATACGGTGTTCCCGTTTTTTACGTGATTCCGCATCATCTTTTTCAATAAGAAGGCTGACTCCGGATCCAGCCCTGTAAGGGGTTCGTCGAGGATCCAGAGCTCTGGCTGGTGCAACAGCGCCGCAATGAGCGACAGTTTTTGCTTCATCCCGTGAGAATAACCGGAGACGATATCCTGCAGCGCATTCTGTAACTTAAAGACAGCGGATAGTTTCTCGACCCTCTCTCGCCGTTTTTGAAGCGATACCCCGTAGATATCGGCGATGAAGTCCAGATACTCGATGCCTTTGATCTTTTCCATCAAAATCGGTTCATCCGGTACATAGCCGATCATTAATTTCGCGGCGATCGTCTCTTTCAGGATGTCTTTTCCTCCAATCGAGAGCGACCCTTCCGTTGGTTTGAGCAAACCGACAATCATCTTAATCGTGGTGGTCTTTCCTGCGCCATTAGGCCCAAGAAATCCGAAGATCTCTCCCTTTTTAACCGATAAAGACAGATCGTCGACGGCTTTAAAATTTTTCCCGTAGACTTTTGTTAAACGCTTGATGTCCAGCATACGCTTCTCCTTCCTAAAACTCTTTCTTTTCGAATATGATCGAAGCGGCCACAATCAGAGCCGTTCCGAAGACGATCATTCCCATTGAATATACCCCGTCGATCCTTCCCGTCTGTAAGACCGAAGTCCCGAGGAGGTACGGATACGGGTTCATCCACGATAACGGGGGATACAGGCTGGCCATTGGGAGCGCCAACGCGAACAGGATCCCCCATAAGACCGGTTTTATTTGGTCTCGGAAAACGACGGATAAGAAAACAAAAAAACCAAAGAAAAACCAAGAGGCCAAAACTTGCTGCAAGAGAATCAGAAAACTATATTGAAAACCGACGTTATAACCGGCCAGATTCATAGACGCGGGAGCCGCAATCGTGAAAACGAACAATAGGGCGAACACGGCAGAGAAGGAAGCCAAGATTTTTTTCCAATAGATCTCCTGTCGCGAGAAACGCGCCAGCAGGAAGTACAAGGTCTTCTTTTCTTCTTCGCGGCTGAAAAGTGGGAATACGAGAAGGAGCACGCAGAGCGGGAGGAATTGTCCCATATTCTTCCCTTGCCACTGGGAGAGCAGGTAGAATTCGTCGTCCGCTTCCATGCGATTCAGGACCGTTAAATCTCCGACGATGTTCTTTAGGAAATCCGGTAATTGCGCGAGTTCCTTGCTGGAGGCGCCGAGCAGTTCTCCGATAAAAGGGCGCAGGGCGATCGTCCCGACTAGCAGAAAACCAAAGACCACGAAGAAAACCAATACCCGCCACCGGATATCCATCATCTCCTTCCTAAACATGCCGCTCCCCCCTTATGGTCAATTGGAAGAATGACTCGAGTGTTGGAACCTCGCAGAAACAATCCTTCTCCTTATTCCAGAGCGAGATGGCGTCATCGGAGTCTGTCAGTACCGAGACCTGATTTTGATTCACCGTCACGATAACATCCTTCGGCGCTTTCTGCTTTTGCCACGCTTCCTTCGAAAACGTGAAAACGCGGAATTTTTCTTTCAAACCGTCCAAATTGCCGTTATAAACGACTAATCCGTGGCGGAGGATAGAGAAAGTATCGGCAATTTTCTCCACTTCAGGAATGATGTGGGAAGTATAGAGAACGGTCTTACCTTCGATAACCCGTTGTCGAATAATCTCCAGAACATCGTCCCTTTTGATCGGATCCAACCCAGAGGTCGGTTCATCCAAGACGATGTACTCGGCTTCTGTGCTAAAGGCCAAACTCAGATAAAGCGCGGTTTTCATGCCCAAAGAGAAACTATGGATTTTTTTCTTCGTTGGCAGTTCAAAGAAATGGAAGTATGCCTGCATTTTTTCCGAGTTGAGGCGCGTATCCATTTTCGTACAGATTTTGAGAGTTTCGGAAAGTGTCCAGTGCTCGTAAAACCGCTTTTCCTCCGGTACGAATACGACTTGTTTACGATTCTCCTCAATCGGTTTTCCATCCCAACGGACTGTCCCTTCATAGGAAATAAACCCTAAAGCCGCTTTCAAAGACGTGGTCTTCCCGGCGCCATTGGGCCCCAGAAAGGCGTGCACACATCCCTTTGGGATGTTCAAGGTTATCCCGTTCACGGCTTGAACGCCGTTTCTATACGTTTTTTTCACGTGATCGAACTGAAGCCCTTCTTCTAAATTGATTCCCATACTTTCGCCACCACCTTTGCAAATTCCTGAAATTGGATGCCCGTTTTTTTTAATTTCGTCATCGTCAAGGACAACTCGCCGACCAATTCCTCGATCAAAGATTGTCTCACGATAACGGGGGAAACAATGACGATGTTTCCGATCCCTTGCTTCGGCAAAATGATGCCCTCCTGCTCCAAATCACGATAAGCCCGAGCTACCGTGTTCGGATTGATCTTCATTTCCTGCGCCATCTCACGGATAGAAGGCAAGGTGTCGTTTTCTTTCAGACGGCCGGTAACGATGGCCTCTTTGACGCTAATCTTGATTTGCTGATAAGCCGGCACCGGGGAACGAATATCGATTGGCATCCACAATCGTCTCACCTCTCTTATCTGTATTATAACAAATAGTACAGTAGATGTCAAATTTCGCCACTTCGCTCAATCGGCAGAACCGAGAATCGGATTTCGGAAGATAAAAATGCAAACAGGAGACGTAAAACTTCAAATAATGGAGCAGTAAATAGAATATTTATTATAATAGTCCTATAACATTTATTATCAGTTATTATAAGGATATTCGATGGTTGATAATCCGGAGTGTTTTTTGTAGAATACGTTAGCAATCAAACTATAAGAGTGCTAATTTTAGGAGGTGTTTTTCATGATGATCAAACCTTTAGGGGACAGAGTCCTTATTAAACCCTTGAAAGAAGAAACCAGAACCGTCGGCGGAATCGTGTTGCCGGATACCAGCAAAGAAAAACCGATTAAAGCCGAAGTCATCGCGTTGGGAAAACTCGAGGAAGAAACACTGAGCATTGGCGATCAGGTGATCTTCTCCAAGTATTCCGGGACAGAACTCAAGATGGATAACGAGGAGTACATACTCATCGATGCCAAAGATATTTTAGCCATTATCGAACGGTAGTCGGGGAGAGATCGATATGGCGAAAATGATGAAATTTGACGAAGAAGCCAGAAGAGCGCTCGAAAAAGGAATGAATGTTCTGGCGGATGCCGTGAAGATTACCTTGGGGCCGAGAGGCCGCAATGTTGTCTTGGAAAAAAGCTGGGGAAGCCCCACGATCACCAATGACGGCGTTTCCATCGCGAAAGAGATCGAACTCGAAGACAAATTTGAAAACCTTGGCGCGCAGTTGTTGAAGGAAGTCGCTTCCAAAACCAATGACATCGCCGGAGACGGCACGACGACAGCGACCGTTTTAGCCCAAGCGTTGGCCAAAGAGGGACTGAAGAACATCGCCGCCGGGACGAACCCCATGGTGATGAAGAAAGGGATACAAAGAGCGAGCGACGCGGCTGTAGAACACATTAAGAAAGCCAGCAAGAAACTGAAAACCAAAGAAGATATCGAGCACGTGGCTTCAATCAGCGCGAATAATGACCCTGAAACCGGGAAACTCATAGCGAATGCGATGGATAAAGTGGGAGAAGACGGCGTTATCACGGTTGAGGATTCAAAAACAATGGAAACCTTCGTGGACTTCGCCGAAGGGATGAAGTTCGACCGTGGCTACATTTCCCCTTATTTCTGCACGAATATGGAAAAAATGGAAGTCGAGCTTAAAGAACCCTACATCCTGATTACCGACAAAAAAATCTCTGCCGTGCAACCGATTATCCCTGTGCTGGAAAAGATTGCCCAGAGCGGGAAACCTCTCTTAATCATCGCCGAAGACATCGAGGGCGAAGCGTTGACCACCCTGTTTTTGAACAAGTTGAAAGGGACTTTGGTTTCCGCAGCGGTCAAGGCGCCTGGATTCGGAGACCGCCGCAAAGCGATGCTTCAGGATATCGCCATTTTAACCGGCGGTACGCTGATCAGTGAAGAGATTGGTTTGACGCTCGAAAACGTCACGACCGGAGATCTTGGAGAAGCCGGAATGGTTCGCATCAAGAAGGACGATACCATCATCATCGACGGGAAAGGCCAGAAATCCGATATCCAGGCTCGGATTATCCAAATTAAGAAACAAATCGCCGAGACGACCTCCGAATACGATAAAGAAAACCTGCAGGAGAGAATGTCCAAACTCAGCGGCGGCGTAGGCGTCATCAAAGTCGGCGCGGCTACCGAGACAGAGTTGAAGGAGAAAAAGCACCGGATAGAAGACGCCCTCAGCGCGACCCGAGCGGCCGTAGAGGAAGGCGTTGTAACCGGCGGCGGCGTGACGTTGCTGCATGCGAAGAAGGCCGTTATGGATCTGATTGGCAGCTTGACGATTCCGGAAGAAAAAATCGGTGCGATGCTCGTCGCGAAAGCGCTCGAAGCCCCTATCCGCCAAATTGTGGACAATGCGGGTGTAGACGGTTCGATCATCATCGATAAGATTTTGAACCAGAACAATCCCGATTTCGGTTACGATGCCTTGAAAAACGAGTATACGGATCTGATGGCCGCCGGTATCATCGATCCGACGAAAGTGACACGAAGCGCGCTTCAAAATGCCACTTCGATTGTGTCCTTATTGCTCACGACCGAAGTATTGATCGTCGATAAACCAGAACCCAAGACGCCTCCGGCGCCACCGGCACCGGATTACGACTATTAAAAAGAACCCCCCCTCAGGGGGGGTTCTTTTTTATGATGTTGATATCAACGACGAAGAAGGAATCTATGCTATAATCCTTAAACAACTCAACATATAGGAGGGAAAAAGATGAAAAAACGCGCACTAATTTTACTCGTGGGT
>JAAYCF010000112.1 GCA_012744415.1 Thermotogaceae bacterium | reverse complement strand
TACGCCTTTTCACACCCTGGGATAGCCGTTGTTCAGTTGTTTGCGCACCATCCGGAAAGCGCCAAGTATATTTCGTTTTTCGTGGGAGGTGAAAACCCTACCACTCCCGAAATCATCGCCTCGGAAGTCGGGCATTACGTACAAAAAAAACCAAGCAACATCCCGGTTTACAATCCTTTTTACAATTACCCCGGGGACTACTCTCAAAACGGGTTGATCTTTGATTACACGCATATACGGTACCAGCCGGAAACGGGAACGCCCTATTACGATGTCGATAAAAACCGTACGTTTTCGACCGGAGATATCTCTTTCGCACCACGCCGGGAAACCTTTTTCAGCAAAATCGTTTACTCCGTGAATCTACTAAATGGTTTGCTGGCGAACGGCTCTTTGCAAAGAACCTCCTGGCCGAAAAATTGGGCGACTCCGGAAGAAGCGGAATCGTGGTGGGAAGGCCGAAGTATGGCGTTTCAGTTCGAACGCATCGCAAACCATCATTATCAGGCGAAAGTGTTGTTAGTCTTCGCGGAGGAGGATCACGTGCAGACCGCGAAGGATAAGCCTCATATTCATCAGATGTACGACGGATTTTTACATATTGCGAAATTGCCATGGGTACGGCTAAACCCTGATCGGTCCTACCTGGAAACCGCGGAGAAGAAGAAAAACAGCCTTTATAACGAACACCCTGCGAACACCGAACCCGCTGATTGGCTTCAGATAGAGGAATGGGCTATCAAACCTCCACTGTTGATAACGATCGGAACCCTCGCGGCCGTTATCGAGATGGTGGATCGTGTGCACTTCGACCAATGGGCTTCGGATCTAAACCGCACTCTAAAATAGCAACGGATAATGACACCCAGAAACGGAAAAACCGTTTCCCGTTGCGGATCATGATGGCAGCGAACGCCCGCGTGGATAGGGTCAAGCGGATGGAAGACGTGATCGATTTGATGCGTCAGATAGGTCTCCAAGAGCGGCCAAGGAATAAAAGAACGCCTTATGCTATAATGTGTCGATCGGAAAAACTAAAAACCCGATATTCGGGTTAACCCGGTATTCCGGGTATAGGGGGGATAGGATGAAAAGGTTCGCGATTATTTGTTTGACGCTTTGCTTGGTAACGGTTGCCTTCGCCAATACGGTGACCCGTTTTTCCAGTCAAGCTTTATCGGATATTCTGGCGAATATGAAAGCGGATATCGCGTTAGGAACACCGATCACCGTCGGGGAAACGATCTATCTGCCCCTCTTTAAAGCCGAAGCAGGATTCTTTGCAGGCGCCGGCGGGAAAAACAAGATTTCTGCTTCAGGGGCCGGCGGCACCATCGAACTGATGCCGTTCGCCATTGCGATGCTGTCTCCCACACAAGTGACGGTCTATCCCATCAGCAACGAAAAAACCTTTGTCGAACAGATCATGGAAGCGTTACCCGAATTGATCCCTTTCGTCAAAGACTTGCTGATGGCCGCTCAGGAACCTTCTCAACTCGAATTAGAGAACCAACCGGGAGCAGAACCCGGTCCGGAAACGCTTTGGCTTAGTGAACCCCCAGTCCAACCGGATACCGCCACCTATCTGGGGATCTATACGCTGATCTTAGCCTTCCAAAACGAGTTTCTTGAGACGGTTCAGGACGCCTACAGTTTCTTATTGATAGGAGATCCGGCCATCGAAGAGGAATACACGCAAAATCTTCACCAAACCGAGAAAGCGCTTATTGCTCTTGAAAACACGATTTGGTCGAACAACGCGCTGAAAACGCAGTACGCGATAGAATTGCTCAATCAGATGAAGATTGGCCTGTTTTCTGTGAGAAACGCCTTCGACACGTTATTCAAGGCTTTCGAAGAAAAGGGTAGAATACCGGTATCCGACTTGACCTCGTTACTGAAACAAATCGAACACATGAACCTAAGTTTTGAGCAGATCGAAGAGGCGATCGAAGAGCAAGTCACCGGTGATCCCGCGTTCCTGGAATCTGTCGCAGAAGCGAATCCCGAGACGGGATCAATCTTTGTTTTAACCTACCATTTCGCCGCCCTCGAATCCGATATCTTCCAATTTATTGAAAACGTCTATCGCTTGCAGCTGCCGACGGAAACTTCGACTTTAACTGTAACAACGGAAGGCTTGTTGGAAGAGCAAGAAGAGATCGAATCGCTCACAGCGCAGATGCAAGCCTTTTTTGAGCGCGCTCAAATCGATGAAATCGAAGCGTTGTGGGAAATCTTTGATCCGATGACCACGCTGTTTCAGACGACCAGCGAGCTCGTTGAAAGGGGACACGCGATCTCAGAAATGATAATGAATGCGGAAGTACCCGCAAAAGAAGACACGCTGGCCTTCAAGACGCTGGTCGATATCTATACGCGCCTCATCGACACGATCACGACCCGACTGATGGAGCAACTCGAAGCCCACCGCTGATTTATCGCGTTCCGGTACTGCCAAACCCTGAGACCGACCGTTCGGTATCTTTTGGGGCTTCCCCGATTTCAAAGTCGGCAGTCAGCAGGCAAGGAAGGATCATGATCTGTGCAAAGCGCTCGTGTTTCCCGATGGTGATTGGTATATCGCTCAGGTTTTGAACGACCACGTGAATCCGGCCGCGATAACCGGCATCGATCACGCCGGCGGTGCCATTCAGTCCTTTAAGGCCGAACCCCGAGCGGATTTTACAGATACCGACGTACCCGTTGGGTATCATCACCGATACGCCGGTATCGATCGCCACCGTCTTCCACGGTTCCAATTCCGTGTGTTCGACTGCTCGTAGATCCCATCCGGCATCTTCCGGGTGTTTTTTGTAAGGTTTCAGTTCCTCTTGTATGGCGAAAAAACGCGTTGTTTCCATCTGTACACTCCCTTTATTTTATGCTTTCGAGTCTTTTGGGTATTATACACGTCGAAGCCCTGTACCCGTTATGGGTTCATTTTGCGTGCAATATATTGCACGCTGCAAATTCTTTCGTTATTATTGAATTCTTTCTTAGTTTACGATACACTACGTTTATTTTATTTAAGCTTACTTTATCTCGTTTTTTGGCGCGTTCCCTCCCTTTTTGGTACAATGAAAATAGGGTCCTCTCGCTTTTGAGGGGTTTCTCGCAAGGTTTTACAGAAGTCTTTATGGAAGGTACACGAAACAAAATTATAAAAAAAGGGGAGAGGCATATGAACCAAATATCGGAAGTAACAGAACAGATCGTGGATCGCAAACTGTCTGCCGTCGCCAAGCGCACGAAAGCGAGCATTATCCGCGAGATGCTGAAATCGACCTCGATTCCGGGTTTGATTTCCTTCGGGGGAGGTGTTCCCGATCCCGAAACTTTTCCGAGAGAACATCTCGCCGAAATCGCCAAGGAGATCGTCGAACAGGAGTATAAAACGACCCTGCAATACGGAACGACCGAAGGCGACAAGCAACTGAAACAACAGTACATCCAATACCTCAGAAAGTATGAGGGGATCGAAGGGTTGGAAGAAGACCATATGGTCATCACTTCCGGATCGCAACAAGCGTTGGACCTCATTGGAAGAACCTTTCTCGATACCCAGTCGATTTGCGCCATCTGTGACCCGGTTTATCTCGGAGCGGCCAGCGCCTTCATGATCCATGCGCCCAAGTTCATCAAACTCACGATGCAGGATGACGGACCTGATGTGGATATCCTCGAAAGAAGCCTCCAGAAGATGACCGAGGATGAGAAGGAGCAGTTCAAATTCTTCTATTTGGTCAGCAATTTCGACAATCCAACCGGCATCTGCCTGTCGCTGGAAAAACGGATTCGTATCCTTGAAATCGCAGCGGCACACAAGATTCTCATCGTCGAAGACGATCCTTATGGATTGCTTCGATTCGAAGGAGAGAAGATACCCTCTATCTACAAATTAGCCGTCGAACGCGGGTTACAGGACTATGTGCTCCTGCTGAACACCTTCAGCAAAATTCTTTCTCCCGGCTTGCGTATGGGCATCGTGGTCGGAAATCAGAAAATCGTTCGGAAGCTGGTATTGGGAAAACAAGTCGCGGACCTGTGCACTTCGCCGCTTCTTCAGAGAATGACCGCCCGATATCTTGAACGTCACGATCCCATCGTCCATTTGCAGAACGCGCTGAAGGTTTACGCCAAAAAGCGAGACACGATGATGGCTTCTTTCAAAGAGGACTTCGGGAATATCGAAGGGGTTCACTGGACATACCCGCAAGGCGGTCTGTTCTCCTGGATGTGTTTCCCGGATTGGGTAGATACGATGGAGATGCTTGAGTTCGCGAAAAAGAACCTTCTGATCTACATACCCGGTGAAGCCTTTTCCGTGGGGGACAGCAATAAGAACTGCATGCGCCTTTCCTTCTGCCTGCCATCGGAAGAACAAATCCGGGAAGGCTCCAAACGGCTATTGAAGGCTTTTCAACAGTACGCTTTCATGAAGGGGAGATGATGCATGCCGACGATTCTGGCGATTAATCCGGGATCCACCTCCACAAAGGTCGGCATCTTCCAGCGTACACCGATCGGAACCTCGGAACCGATCGCCAAAAAGACCATTGCGCACGATGCCGAGTCCCTACAAAAGTACCCTCAGCTATTGGATCAAATCCAAATGCGCACCAAAGATATCGAAGAATTCGTCACAGAGTCCGGTTTTTCTATCGATCACTTCGACGCTTTCGCCGCGCGAGGGGGCATCTTACCGCCGATGAGCGGAGGAACCTATGAAGTCAATGCCGAGATGGTTCATTACCTGAAGGAGCTATCTCCGGTGGATCATGCCTCAAATTTGGCAGCCGTCATCGCTTTCGGTTTCGCGGAAAAGACCGGTAAGAAAGCCTACATCACCGATCCCGTTTCGACTGATGAATTCGAAACCCTGGCGCGAATTTCCGGTATTCCCGAGATCGAGCGGAAAAGCTTTATCCACGCCCTCAACATGAAGGCGGTTTCCCGGATCGTATCAAAAGAGATCGGAAAGCCTTACGAACATTGTAACTTCGTCGTGGCGCACCTGGGCGGCGGGATCTCAGTGGGAGCTTTGAAGCATGGGCGGTTTATCGACGTCAACAACGCGAACGACGAAGGGCCGTTCAGTCCGGAAAGAACCGGTGAACTCCCCGTCGGCGACGTGGTCAAAGAAGCCTATTCCGGCAACTATTCGGCGAAGGACCTGAAAAAAGCCTTCACAAAACAGGGCGGCTTAGTCGCTTATCTTAATACGAACGATCTCCGCACGGCATATGAGATGGCCAAACGGGATTCCCAAGCCGCGGAAGTGATCGAAGCGATGGTCTTCCAGATTTCGAAAGAGATCGGCGGTATGTGCGCTGTTCTGCACGGCAAGATCGACGCCATTATTTTGACCGGGGGGATGGCGCATTTGATCCCCTTCGTGGAGAAAATCAAAGCGTATGTCTATAATTTCGGCTTGGTCACCGTCGTCCCCGGCGAAGACGAACTGAAAGCGCTCGCCGAAGGCACTTTTGCCGTCCTTCAAGGATCGGAAACGGCCAGTCAATTTGCATCATCGAGGTGAAGAAGGATGAATACGAAAAGAATCGGAACACTCCAAGAACTCCTGCCGCTGGCGCGCGGTAACAAAAAAGTCGTGGCGATCGCGGCCGCCGAAGACGATACGGTTCTAAAGGCCGCCCAAAAAGCCTATGAACACGGAATCGCCGATTTCATCCTTTTTGGTGATCCCGAAAAGATCCGATCGATCGCTCAGGATGAAGGAATCGATGTATCCTCCTTCCAAATCGTTTCCGCTTTCCGGCCCGAAGAAGCCGGCTATATGGCCGTAAAAAGCGTCTTTGAGCAAACGGCTCATACGGTAATGAAGGGCAACATCAAAACGGCTGATCTGCTGAAAACCATTTTAAAAGATGAATTCGGATTGAAAACCGACCGAACGATGAGCCTGGTCGCTGTTTTCGAGATTCCGGACTTCGAGCGCCTGCTGGTCATCACCGACCCGGGAATCGTGATTCAGCCGACGCTTGAACAAAAAGTTCATCTATTGCAGAATGCCTGCGCGGTCGCGAAAGTCTTAGGTATCGAAGAACCTAAAGCGGGCATCATCGGAGCGGTAGAGGTCGTGAACCCGAAGATGCCGGCGACAATGGAAGCCGCGGTACTCAGCAAAATGGCTGAAAGAGGCCAAATCGGCAAACTGATCGTGGACGGGCCGTTCGCTTTGGACAACGTGGTTTCCGAAGAGGCGTGCCGCCATAAAGGGATCGTCAGTCCGGTCGGCGGAAAGGCAGACATCATCCTAACTCCCGATCTGAACGCGGGAAATATCCTATACAAAGCGCTCGTCTTCCTGGCGAAGGCCAAGCTCGCCACGACGATTATGGGCGCCAAAGTACCGATTATC
>JAAYCF010000111.1 GCA_012744415.1 Thermotogaceae bacterium | reverse complement strand
ATCGTGGACGAATGGTTGGTTGGGATAAAAAACGAACTACGGGCTTTAGCAATCACAGATGTGGTGAAATCCTTCGAACTTTCCCGATTCGGACCCAGGTTTATGGAGACGATCAAAAACTCCGGCGGTGTCATCGAAATGCTTTTCCTTGCCGATCCTTCAGGTAGGGCGATCAATGAAAAAGGCGAAGAGTACGACCTCAAAGACCGCGTATATTTCCAGGAGGTGATGCTTCGCGGCAAAGAGTATGCGATTAGCGAGGCGATTATCAGCCGAGCGACCGGCGCGCCGGTCTTCACCTTCGCCTACCCTGTCCTTGACAACACCGGTAAACGCGTTGGCGTATTGGTCGCAACCGTTACGCTAAAATCCTTGAGCGACAAGGTAGTAACGATCAAGATCGGGAAAGCGGGATACACTTTCCTGACGGACGGGACCGGAATGGTGATTGCGCACCCGAAGCCGGAGTTCGTGATGAAGTTCAACGTGCTGGAAGCCTCAAAGTCCGGTTACAAGGGCTTGGAGGAGGCCGGAAAAGAGATGGTGCGCGGAAACACCGGCGTGCAGGAAATGGTCCGCCCGACCGGAGAAAAAGAATTGGTTCTCTACAATCCCGTGCCCAATACGCCGAACTGGTCCCTGGCCGGAGCTATCTCCGAAGCGGAAGTGGGAGAGAAGAGCGTCTTCCTTGTCGGGGTCGTTATCCTGATATTCGCGATTATTGTGGGCATCATCGTTTTCATCTCCCTGTTTGTCGGCACGCTCATCTCCAAACCGTTGAAGAAGCTGTCCGGGCAGGTTGAAACCTTCGGGAAAGGGGATTTGACCACGACCTTCGAGGTGAAGGGGAACGACGAAATCGCGCAGATGGCTCAGGCCTTATCCACAATGGGCGGCGAACTGAGGGAAGCCATGACCTCGATCTTAAGTTCTTCAGTAGAGATAAAGTCCGCTTCAAACGATCTCGCGGCGGTCTCGGAAGAACAACTGGCGTCTACCGAAGAGTTGTCTTCACAATCCCAAAGCGCGAACGCGAATCTTCAAAACACCGCTTCCTCGATCGAAGAGGTGAACTCCGGAGTGGAAGAAGTGGCAGCCAGCGCGCAGAACGTGTCTAAAACGGCGCAATCGCTATCAGCCGAGAACGATAAGACGGCGAACGGGTCCCGAAAAGGTGGTCAGATGATCTCGGAAGTTGTGGGAGAGATCGAAGCGACGACGAAACAAACGTTGCTAACGGCGGAAAAGGTCCAAAAACTGGCGGAAAATGCGAAAAACGTGGGTGAGATCGTCGAAACGATCTCCTCGATTGCTGAGCAGACCAACCTGTTGGCGCTCAACGCTGCAATAGAAGCGGCGAGAGCAGGAGAAGCCGGCAGGGGATTCGCTGTGGTGGCGGACGAAATCCGGAAGTTGGCGGAAGAGAGCAAAAAGGCCACGTCGAATATCAGCATGATTTTGAAAGAAGTACAGAAAGATTCTGGCGAATCAAATCAGGCAACGGAAAAGACGGTCAACCTGGTCAAAGGGGTCAATGAAAAAGCGCGTTCGGTCGAGCAGCAGTTTAAAGAGCTCTTAGCGATGGTGGACCAGACGACAGGGATGATCGAAAACTTAACAGCGACTTCTGAAGAGCAAGGAGCGGCGGCTCAAGAGATGGCATCGGCGATGGATACCTCCGCGAAGTCGGTCAACGAGATCTCGGAGCAGATCAAGCAGATGGCCCAAGGGATCGAGCAACAGGCGCAAGGGGCACAACAGATCAGCGCGTCGGCGGAAGAGTTGGACTCGTTAGCTGAAAACCTTGAAACTCAGATCAAACGATTTAAAGTATAGGCTTGTAAACTAATTCCATAAAAGGCTGCGTATGCAGCTTTTTTTGCTCTTTTCCGTGATTAAAAAGCAGAAATATCTTCGATTTCGAGTGAACCGATAAGCGGCGAGGTTTTTTAGCGAAGAAGGTAAAAGGTGTATAATCCCAAAAATGGGGGGATTCTATGGTTTTTACCATCGACAAAGTTTTGGAATACACACTGCGTTTAGCTCTGGCCTTGATCAGCGGATTGGTGATCGGATTCAACCGTGAAAAGCTTCAACGGCCGGCCGGATTGCGGACACATGCCTTAATCTCCGTTGGCTCCGCCTTTTTTACGATTCTTTCGACCGAATACTTCGGCGTGCTGTTGGGAGGAGATCCCGGA
Source organism: Thermotogaceae bacterium (assembly GCA_012744415.1). Lineage (GTDB taxonomy): Bacteria > Thermotogota > Thermotogae > MWEM01 > MWEM01 > MWEM01. Next base: position 9,521 of record JAAYCF010000111.1, on the reverse strand, counting down.
CGTCTCACGGCGCAAATCATCGCCGGTATCGGTTTTTTGGGAGCGGGCACCATCGTGAAAAGAGGTTTTTCCGTGACAGGCTTAACAACAGCGGCAACACTGTGGGTTTCCGCTTCGATCGGCGTCGGGTTCGGCGTCGGAGAATTTTTCTTGGGCGGTTTCATGACGGTGGCCGTGTTATTGACACTGACCGTCGTTAAGAGAATCGGCCTCGTTTTAAGCAAAAACCGTACCCGTTTTATCATTGAATTAGTCCAGGGAAAAAAAGGATTCCAAAAGATCATCGAATGGCTTTTAGAGAATAAGATACCTGCGGGTTCCCTATACTTCGAAACAGACGGGGAGCTGGTCACGATCTCGATCAGCGTCGACCCGGATACGGTAGAAAAGTTGAAACAGAAGTGGAATGAACTGTTGGACTTTAAAGAGATCCGCTCTCTTGAAATCATATGACCCTCACCCGATACGCCGCTTGCGGCAATACTTTTGTGATTGTCTTTGACGATAGGATCGATGAACCGGAAAAACCCGGTCTGGTTCGGTCGATTGTTGCGGAGATGGACGGTGTCATCTTCGCCGAAAGGGCGGCCACAACGTTTTTAATGGACTACTTTAACCGTGACGGATCGCGCGGCGAAATGTGTGGTAACGGCGCGCGCGCTTTTATGAAAGCGCTCTATGATCGAGGGGAATGCCGGATCGGCCAATCCCTTGCCTTCGATACCTTCTCCGGTCGATTAAACGGGCGGATGGTCGCGGAAGATCGCGCGGAAGTATCGATGCCCCAACCGACGTTTTTGTCCGAATTCCATCATAAAGGCTGGAATGGCGCCTTTTATAAAGTCGGAGTCCCGCATCTGGTGTTTTTTATGCCGACTGCCCAAGGAGTGGATGTTGAGGGATGGGGTCAATACTTCAGCCATCTGAGGGGTAAAAACACAGAGGAATCACCCTTCCCGGCGTCCTCCAATGTCAATTTTTTCTCCGAAACAAATGGAGATCTATTTGTCCGAACCTACGAACGCGGAGTCTGGCGCGAGACCGCCTCTTGTGGAACGGGCGTCACCGCGTGCGCCGCTTTCTATCGAAAAATGACCGGGATAAACTTAAGTCGAATCCAGATCGGGACCAAAGGCGGAGTTCTGTCCGTCAATTGGTATCGCCGTGATTCGTATGAAGAGTTCGAAACCGCGCATTTGGAAGGAAATATAGAACACTATCTTTGAGGAGGTTGGTATGAAAGTATTCATCTCTATCGATATGGAAGGCATTGCCGGTACCTTTAACTGGGAGCAGGAAACGACGCAAGATCGCGCGCTCGTTAGAAAATGGATGACGCAACAGATCGAATGGATCGTCGAAGGCATTCGGCAAAGCCCCAAAAATTCAGCGATCACGGAGATCACGCTGGCCGATTCTCACAGTAACGGAGACAATCTTGCTTATGACATCACCGGTTTGGATGAACGGTTGTCGCTTATCTCTGGTAACCCGCGCCCGAATTATATGATGCCGACATTGGACAGCAGTTATGACACGGCCTTCCTGATCGGTTATCACGCGGGAACCGGCACCCCTTTCGGCAATATGGACCACACCTATTCGAATTCAACAATTCATAACATCTGGATCAACGGAACCCCGATGAATGAAACCTTCATCAACTCCGCCTACGCTTCATGTTTTTCTGTACCTGTTTCCCTCATCGTGGGAGATAAGGCGTTGAAAGATCAGGTGATGGTCGAAGGAGGTATGCCTTGGGTCGAGTTCGTCGTCACGAAAGAAGCGCTCTTCAAATTCGCCGCGAAACAGCGCCCGATGGAATGTGTCCGCGAAGAAACGAGCAAAGCGGTTCAAAAAGTCCTGTCAAAAGATTTAAAAACGCTTCCTCTTTACGATTTCGAAAAACCCTATGAGCTGAAGATAGAATTTCAAACGACCAATCAGGCGGACTACGCGGCGTTGCTCCCGATCGTTGAGCGGATCGACGGTCGAACCCTTCGCTTCGTTTCAGAAGATTTCAAAAAAATCTTCGAGGCCTGCATTTATCTTCCCGCGTTAGCCCGACAGGGGTAACCGTGCGGATTGGTGTCGTCAGCCCGTCTTCGAAACCGAAGAGTGAACGGCTGCTAAAAGGGCTTTCGCTGTTGCGCGAGCACGAAAGTCAGCTGATAGTCGGCAGAAGCTGTTTTCATTATCTGTCTCCCCGGGAGCGCGCAGATGAGCTGACCATGATGGAAGAAATCTGCGATGTTCTGTTATGTTCTCGCGGCGGGTGCGGCTGCTTCCAGTTGGCCCGATATTTGGACAGAGGGTTCCGGGTGCCTATCTGCGGATACAGCGACATCACGTTTTTACTTCTCTGGCAGTACGCGCACGGTGAAAAAGCCTTTCACGGACCCATGCTCTGCGATTTTCATCGTCCAAGCGATATCGAGCCATCCTTTATTTCCTTCCTTCAAAAGGAAGCGAAGTTGCCGTTTCGCTACCTCGGTATGAAAAACGCTTTACCAATTCATCCCGGAAAGGCCAGCGGAAGGTTAGTGGCAGCCAATCTATCCTTATTGATGATGTGTTTGCCGTTTTTTGGCGACAAAATCCTGGAGGATTCGGTGCTTCTCCTGGAAGACGTCTCGGAATCCGTGGATTCGATTGAGCGCTATCTGTGGGCAATGATGCGTTATCCCGCCTTTTCCAAAGTGAAAGGGATCGTTTTCTCGGCTTTTACCGAAACGCGTGGCGGATCGAACGACTATTCGCTGCGAAAAGTCTTAAAAGACGCTCTCTCGAAACCCGAAATCCCCTGTTTTATTGGATTTCCCGCCTATCACGGAAAGTATCGGAAAAACTGTTTGCCGATTGGTGAAACCGTTGAGATCGATAGCGAGGCGGGAACGGTCACACTCTTATCCTATGGAGGGATACAATGGAATTCTTAGCCTTGCCTTTACCTGAAACTATCGCCGCCTTAGAAACACAGTATCAGTGGGACGAAGCTCTTCGCAGTATTCGGTTTTGGTTGCAAAAAGAACTGGATAGAACGCTCAGACGGCGTTTGGAATACGAAATCTACCGCGTCACGCGGCTTCAAAAATCATACGTATACGAAGAAAAGACGGCTTTTACGATGTTGGCGGAGGCGATTACTGATTTTTCGAAAGAAGAGTTCGAAAAGCTAATTCGTGAAAAGGTGTTGGATTACATTTACAAAGAAGACGGGCGATACTTCGAAAAACGGTTCGTCCCGAATCTCTTTTTCGCCTTTCCCGCTTACCTGTCCCGAAAACGAACGATGGATGAAAATCGGGAAAAAGCTAAAAGGCATCTCGAATCGCGATTGGACGCTCTGTTAAAAGGCGAGAAACCTAGGCGCTATCGCGTCGTCGGAAGAATCCGCAAATGGCTCAGCGCCTCAGCGCTTGAAACCCTCGGGACAAGACCGGGCGCCCTTCACTGCTGGTTGCCCTTCCCGATGGAGGATCTGCAACAGTCCAACCCGATGCTGCTATCGGTGAGCGGTCCCGAATACACGCTTTCTCATCGGTTCTCCGAAACGCGGACCGTCTATATGGCGACGGAAAGACCAAAAACCACCGATTTCTCGGTCCAGTTCTCCTACGAAATCTCCGAAATCGTGAACGAGGTGGATCCTTCCGCCGTTGCGCGACTCCGCGCGCCGATGGATACCTACTTGAGAGAAGAGCCGCCCCATATCATGTACACACCCTATTTAAAAACCCTTTCGCGAGAAATCATCGGGACAGAGATGAACCCATACAAGAAAGCTAAAAAAATCTATGACTGGATAACAAAAAACGTTTTCTACTCTTTTATGAGAGAGTATCGGACCTACGAAAACCTTTCGCTGTACGGCGCTCTCAATCGAAAAGGGGATTGCGGCGTGCAGGCGTTGTTGTTCATCACGCTATGCCGGATGAATGGTATCCCCGCCAGATGGCAATCCGGATGGTACGCGAATCCGATCGAACCGGGTAACCACGATTGGGCGTTTTTTTATGTCGATCCCTACGGATGGCTTCCGGTAGATTGCTCGTTCGGGGGAGCCCGTCGGGAAAACGAACCCTACCGTAACTTCTATTTCGCCAATTTAGACGCTTTTCGGATGGTGGCTTGCAAGAATCACACGGCCTTACCCGAGCCGCAACCGAAGTACTTGCGAAATGATCCCTTCGACAATCAGACTGGAGAGATTCAGACGGACGAGCGCGCTCTGGAACCCGAAGAGGTGGAGTCTAAGCTCGAAATCCTTTCTTTTGAGCCGATCGTGGATCTTTGAAGCCTAAAGAATAAGCAACGATCCATCCGACTCAGAAAGGCACCCTCGTTCGGCTGGAGTATTAGTAAAAGCGGATCCGGAACGATCGGGTCCGCTTTTTCGGTAGAAGTACTTAATCCGCGTCTTGTTTCCGTTTTTTTAAACCGACATTTTGTTATTCGAACGGGACGAAACCCAATCGGAAAAATGTGGTAAAATGCAACCATCTCTCAGGAAGGGGGCGATCTCTATAAAAAAATCGATTTACTGGATCCAGATGGTCGGCTTGCTTTCTCTATTCTGGGTGACTTTATTCGAGAGTTTCACCCCGGTTGTTCTGATATCCGCCCCCCTCGTTTCGGCGCTAACGTTATATATAACGGAGACGCTCCTGCTAAAACAATCTTTGTACGACCTCTATCCGATGAACGTCCTTTGGGTCGTCGGATATTTCCTCAGATTGATCCCTGAGATCTACCGTTCGGCTATACTGCTGATCCCCTTGATCGTCACCGGGAAAGCGGACCCGGAAATCTTCGATATCGAGACCACCCTCGAGAAGAGATGGGAGATCGCCTTGCTGGCCAACACGATCACGCTTACGCCGGGGACGATCACTGTCAATGTGGAAGGCCGGCATCTTCAGGTTCTTTGGATGAATCCGAAAGCGGAAACCGAAGACGGTATCAGCGAGAGTATCAAAGGCAAATTTGAACGTAGATTGGAAAGGTCCTTATGGAAATCATTTTAGGGCTCATCGCGCTTTTGTCTGTCGTCAGCGCGGGAAGGATCGTCATCGGCCCCTCGATGTGGGATCGTTTGTTGGGATTCAATCTATTAGCCTCGAAGTTGATGATGATGATCATACTTTTAGCCGCTATACGCGGTGAATCGTATCTGTTGGATATGGTGCTCGTTTATAGTTTGCTGGGTTTTGTCGGCGTGATCTTTATCTCTTGGTTCGTCCAGCGCAAGGGGAGGGTATGATGCGCGAAACGATCGGCATTGTTTTCATGGCCGCCGGGATTGTTTTCTTATTTTTCGGCGCTTTGGGGATCTACCGGTATAAAAACTTTTACGCTCGGTCTCTCGTAGCTTCAAAGATCGATACCGTCGGGTTTCTGACCCTCCTGGTCGGGGTGATGATTCATAAGGGAATATCGATGTTCTCTTTAAAGGTGCTGGCGATCTTGTCGCTCGGGATGGTCATCAACCCGCTCGTAAGCCATTATATCGTCCGATCGGCATATAAAAGCGGATACCACGTGAAAAAGGATCGATGATGTTAACGGGAAGCCTCCTGTTTTCTGTCATGATGGCAGTCCTTGCCATCCAAACGAGAAAAATGAGAAACGCCGTCATCTACCTCTGCGCGTTTTCCTTAAGTATGTCTCTCGTTTATCTTTTGTACCATGCCCCCGATGTGGCATTGGCCGAGGCCGTTATTGGGAGCGCGATATCAACGATCTTGTATCTTGTCGCCCTACAGAAATACAAGATCCTGACCTTCTTTTATCGTTCAGAAGACACGGAAGTTCGGGACGAGCACTACCAGGAGAGCCGGAAAACCCCGCTTATCAAACTTTTGGAGAAGTTCTCCGCGAAACAGGAATTGGAATTGCAGATCATCCATACGTTGGACCACTATCCGGAGATCAACGAAAAACACCCGAACGCCTTTCTGTTAGAAGAAGCGGAAGGGCATACACGAATTTACGGTCATCCGGAGAACAATCTGATCGATGCGCTGGAAGACTTTCTGATCAAAGAAGGCTTTCCCAAAGCTTCCTTCACCATCGTGAAAGTAGAGGATACCGTTCTATGAGAAGGATGTTGATCGCTTCGTTTTTGGGGATTGTGGCGATCTTTTTCCTCTTTTATGCCCGCAGGATACCGCCCTCTGAACCGATGGTGATGGCCCAATACTACATAAACAACGCGTTTCACGCGACGGGAGCTCCTAATTCCGTGACATCGGTCTATCTGTTCTACCGTTACTATGACACCTTGTTCGAGACCATGACGCTGTTCTTCAGCGTTGTCGGGGTTGTGTGCATGTCGGTTCACCGAGGAGCAGAAGACAATGAATGACCACTCCGAACTCGTGACGATTATTTCAGGAGCGCTCATCCCCTTTATTTTCTTGTTTTCTTTGTATTTAATGGTGAATGGGCACATCTCCCCCGGAGGGGGTTTTCAAGGAGGGGCGGTTTTCGCGTCAATCTTCATTTGCAAGTATTTGGCCAACCCGGTACATGACACTTCGTTGCATCGGATCAAAAAAGTCGAGAAACTGGTTTTACTGCTGATCTTGTCCTTCGCGCTCTCGTTTTTGGCTACCCTGATACATTCTGCCATTCCCGGGTTTACGGCCTGTTATTTGTTTTTGATGAATCTATTGATCGGAATCAAGGTCGCTTGCGGGATGACCCTCCTCTTTTTCCGATTCATCTTTTTCGAGGTGGAAGGATGATCTTTGAATCTTTTGTCGACGGCGAGACGATCAGTGTCGTACTTTTCTTCATCGGAGTATACGGGATTTGCGCGAGAAGAAACATTTTAAAATCGATCATCAGCATCGGTATCATGCAAGCCGCGATTATCCTTTTTTTTCTCTCGATCAAAGCGGATCCTGCCGCCGTTCCTCCGATCGGAGCGAATATAGCCGATTATGCGAGAGTGGCCGATCCCGTTCCCCAAGCCTTAATGATAACCGCCATCGTCGTTGGCATTTCCGTGACGGCGCTTAGCTTGACCATGTTTGTCAACCTTCACCACAAATACGGTTCGTCGAATTGGAATAAAGTGAAACGAAAGCGCAGGGATATTGATTGAACGGGACGCTGTTATTATTCGTTTTTTTGCCGATCTTTGCCGGGCTCTTCGTTTATTTGCTGAAACCTGCGCAAAATAAAGGAATAGCCGTCTTGATTCAACTCACTTTAGTGGGGTTAAGCGCGGTTTGGTGTTCGAGGGATCTCTCTCAAGCCATCCTGGTTCCTCTTCTTCAGATTCCCTTACCCTACGGCATGGCCTTGCGAATCGACCGCCTTGGGGCATTTATGATGCTCATAAGTAACCTTCTCTTTTTTTTGATGGTCGTCTTCAGCTTTTACAAAGAATACATGACCCCCTTGTTCTTAGCCATCTTCCTGTCGTTGCAAGGATTCATCAACGGTGTCTTCCTATCTGTCGACATTTTTAACATCTACATCCTGGTGGAAGTGTCCACGATCAGCGTCAGCATTCTGATCATGTTCAAAAAAGATAGCCAGTCGATGTATGACGGGATGTTTTATCTCATGACCAACCTTGTGGGAATGGCATTCTTTCTTTTAGGACTCGGATATCTATACAAACTTTTCGGCGTTTTGGACTTTGTGCATCTTTCAAAAGCTCTCCCTCTTTTAGCGGACAAAAAAGCGTTGGCGATACCATTCAGCTTGATCTTCACGGGTATCAGCCTGAAATCGGCGCTGCTCCCCTTGTTTAGCTGGCTGCCGAAAGCTCACGGGACAGCGAGCGCCCCTTCGATCGTCTCCGCGATCCTGTCTGGCGTGTACGTTAAAACAGGCGTGTTTTTGTTATTACGCGTTCATGAGGTTTTCGGCGCGGTCATACCCCTCCAGGAACTTATATCGGTATTTGGTTTTGCCACCGCGATCGGCGGGTTCGTGTTGGCGATCGCTCAAAGCGACATAAAACTGATTTTGGCTTATCACACGGTTTCTCAAGTCGGACTGATCCTTATCGGTTTGGGCGGAGGGCATCCGCTCAATCCCGTCGGAGGAGTCTATCACATCCTTGCCCACGCCCTCTTCAAAGGGTTGTTGTTTTTGTTGGCGGGAGTGCTGATCGAAATATACGGAACAAGGAAGATCTCCGAAATGAGAGGGCTGTGGCAGAGATCGAAATTCTTATCGGCCACCATGATCGTAGCAATCCTGAGCATTACGGGCGCGCCATTCTTCAGCGGCGGTTTTTCTAAATACTTCATCGCTTATGGACACTAAGGCATCGGCTTTACGGTCCTGTTCACCTTGATCAATGCGGGAACGATGACCTCGTTTATCAAGTTCTTCCGTATTCTCGGAGGCAAATTTCCTAAACCTAAGAGCGCCTTTCGCTTGAGAAAAAACCAATCTTTCGTCTATGCGGTGATGACGGGAATCTGTTTGATTCTGGGGATATTCGGAGAACAAGTCGCTGCCTTTGTCCTTGGCGCTTCCCTCAGCTATCCCATATACCGGCAGGCCGCCAAATGGCTGGAATACCTGGCGCTATATGCGTTATGCGCGCTCCTCTTCCGCTTGTGGATCGAAAAAAGCGCCGTTTTGCGCTGGGTGAATAAACTCGAACTGACCTTCAACGCCGTAAGCTTATCGATCGTCGGTTTCTTCTTTTTCACGTTTCTATACTTCCAATATCGACTGTAAAAATACGGATTAAAGACAGGTTTATCGCTCCTGAAAACGATTCCGATAATGACCGGCCCGATCGATGCGCCTTCCAGGCATCTAAAAGAACGGAGAATGCCTTCGTTTCCACTCAGCGAAAGGCGACTCAAAAAACCGACGCCTTCTTTTCCGGCTTTACGCGCTCAGAAACAGGATGCAAAAAAGGAAACTATCGGATACCCGTGAGGGCTTCTCACCCATTCGATGGTGGGGGCAACTTATGTTTATCCCCCTAATTTCTGTGATAGCGTCATTACGGAACGCTTGAAGGAGTGAAGAAAGAGACCGTTTGTCCTTTAGGTCGCGGTCTTCTACGGGTCTAAAGCGTCGCATACCTACGGTTTGATCACGAGAAAAAGATCGCGTCAGTTTTCGAAGGTCCCGTCGTGTTTAGAATTAAAAAAAAATCCAGAAATTTGCCGTAAAGGCGCTCTTTTCGTTAAGGTCGTTATCGAAGATAAAAACGGTTAATCGGTTTATTTTCCGTGGTCTGCTTTTATCAATTCCAAGTAAAACGCTTCTTCACTGTGTTCCTCAAGTTTCAGAGAAAACCCGGTTTTTCTGGCGATTCCGATGAGTTGGTCCGATGACAGGCTATGATCTTTCCAACCGACTCCGTAAGCCGTTTGGATTTTTTTCTTTCCGATCTTCACGGTAACCGGTACGGCAAAGATTTTCCGGATTGGTTCTTCACAAACCGGGATCACGGTATCCCAAATATAAAGGATTCCTCCTGCCTTCAAGATTCGGAACGCCTCGTAGAAGATTTGACGATACGCTTCGGGTTT
>JAAYCF010000110.1 GCA_012744415.1 Thermotogaceae bacterium | reverse complement strand
TCTCTCGTGTAACCGAGCATGGTGCAATAGGCATTGTTTACTTCAATAGCGCGAGCATTTGCGTCGAGGATGAGGAAACCGTCTGGCGTCGTTTCGAGTATGGCTTTTTGCTCTTCTTCGGATTTCTTTCGTTCGGTGATGTCCCGCGCAAACACAACCATTTTTCCCCCATGCTCACGCAGTAAGGAAACACTAACTTCCAGATCGATCAGAGACTCGTCTTTCCTGCGCTGTTTTGTCTGAAAACGGTCAAAACCAACTTGAAGTATCCTTTGTTTGCGGTTCTCCACATCATCCGGCTTCTCCGTCGCTTCGAAATCCGGAATGCTCATCTCAAGCAATTCGTCTCTCGAGTAGCCAAGTATGGTGCAGTAGGCATTGTTAACCTCTAGAATACGGGTGTTTGCGTCGAGGATGAAGAAACCGTCGGGAGTCGTTTCGAGAATAGCCTCCTGTTCCTCCTCAGCTTTCTTGCTCTCGGTGATATCCAGATGCGTGCCCATCATGAGGAGCGGTTTGCCCTCGACAGTCCACGACACAACCTTGCCCCGGTCGAGAACCCAGATCCATTCTCCGCTTTTGTGCCGCATCCGCGATTCGCATTCATAGTAGTCCAATTCGCCGCGGAAATGTTTTTCGAGCTTTTCTACGCATTTTTTTAGATCATCGGGATGGGCGAATTTTTTCTAAGTTTCGATAGAAACCGGGTTGATTTCCTCGAGGGTATAGCCGAGCATTTCCGCCCAGCGCTCGTTAAAAATCGTCTCCCCGCTCTGAATGTTCCATTCCCACGTTCCCGCGCGGGTTCCGGCAATGATACCGGCCAATCGGTTCCGTTCGGTTTTCAGCTTCTCCTCCATCTGCGTACGCTCGGTGACGTCCCGGGCAGAGGCATAAATCAGATTCCCTTTCGGACGGGAACGCCATTCGATATGCCTATACGAACCATCCTTGCAGCGATAACGGTTGGTGAAATGAAGGACCGCGTCACCCCTTACCAATATGGCCATTGCCTCCAGGGTGGCCTGCCTATCTTCCGGATGCACAAAGTCCAGAAAGTGCCGTTTGCTTAGCTCATCAGTAGAATAACCCAGGATTTCGCCCCAGGAATTGTTGGTTTTTATGAAATGGCCTTCTAAATCGGCGATGCAAAGCAAATCAAGGTTTACATCGAAAAACCCTTCCAATTCTTCCGACTGTGTTTTAATTTCGGTGATATCGTTGAAAAATACTGTGAAAAACATCTTCTCCGCCGAATACGCATACACTTGATACCATCTTCCCAGCGGTTCACTAAACTGTTCGAAATCTTTCACACCACCAGTTAGGGTAATGTCACCGTAACAACCTATCCAGTCGAATCCGGATCGCTCTATGCCCGGAATGGCTTGACGCGCGGTTTTACCAATCACGTTCTCTCGTTGGAGCCCTGTCATCTTCTCGAATGCGGTATTGACCTCAAGAAACTCATAATCGAAGGGTTTCCCCGCATCGTCGAGAATGATGCGGTGCCGGGCATAGCCCAGGATCGGGTTATTGATTATGTTTTCCATAGCGTTTTCATGTTTTATTCTCCTTCAACGAACAAAAATCACCCATTTGGCATTTAATCAAATAGCGGCTTGTTCATTTTTTTCTTGATTCTTGGAAAAAGCTTTCAATTTCCTTAGCTTCAATACGAGGAGACAGCCCTCGAGAGATATCATATAATTTTACCATGGGGAGAATCGCTATGCCCGAGTTTTCTCAAAATATTTACTCTGCAGTAAAAATCGGGATATCCCCTTTCGATGATCGCTCGGATGGCAATCAATCGGGCTATCAATTCCCGGTAAACAAGATCACCGATTGGATCGGTATCTATTCAATGGTCATTCGGAAACCGCCGAAAAATTTTACGACGAAACGGTTTGAAGCGTTTTTTTTCAGGGGAGAGCCGGATATCCTCTTCAGCAATGGAACTTTTCAAAGCTTCGCTGTTGAAGATAAACAGGCATCCGAAGTGCGCGCGAGTAGGGCGAAAAGGAGCACAGCCGCCTTTCTCGCGACGATTTGCGCGTGATCCGTTGCGATCTTTGGCATGAAAATATCAAGGTGGATCAAGGTAAACTTCGTAACTTCGACTTCGAAGACACGATCAGGGGATACCGGCTTCACGATATCGCGATGGGATGCTCGATCTTCTGAAAATGGTCTGAAGTACCCACTATCGAGAGCTTCTCCAGTCTTTGCGCTCCGGGTACGAAAAGCTTATGGAATGGCCGGAAGGCAATTTGGAAGTCTTGTAGATCGGCGGGTTTATTTAAAAGCGGTTTTAGTGCAATCGATGAGTAAAGGGACCCGTCACGAATAGACTGTTCGTTCGGGAATACTAGCGGCTTATCGGACTTCGATCTATCGGAATTGGTCTGCCCCCCAAAAATGAGACAAAAGATATGGTACACTTAGTTAGGGAGGCGAACGAATTTGACCGGACAAAAATATGCAATAGAAAAAATTATTCAGATTCTTTCGGAAGCCAAAATGACTTCCGTTTCTGCCGTTTGCAGAAAATATGATC
>JAAYCF010000109.1 GCA_012744415.1 Thermotogaceae bacterium | reverse complement strand
CCGCGCCAAAGGGAAGTGTCACACCCGTATTGATGCGATAGGCCCAATCCTGATTCGGGATCGGAGCGGTATCTGTCAGATCGTAAGTGAAACAGCCTGCTTCGGCGACACGAAGCGCGAATGATGCCGTTTTTGGTTCCTGACTCAATCCAAATTCGATCCAAGACTCGTTGCTGGCCTGATCCCTGAAGGCAGCGAAATGCGTCAAAGTTGGCGGGATCGTGTCAAACAAAAAATCTTGTTTTATTAACAGAAAATTAGAATTCTCCAGAGGAAAAGAATCTCGGGATAAAAGATCGTTCCGATCGGATAAAGAGTCTTCTCTTACCGGCGCCACACCTTGGTGGGGAGTCTTCGTATGAGGGCTTTCGCTGACTCCGATAAATAAGGTAAGAATTGTTTCGATAGGCTCGTCGGTATCGACAATGACCGTTCCGATAAAAGTAACTTCGACTTTTGTGGCATATCCGGAGCAAACTTCCAGTATCGTCCTTGTGGAAAGAACTGCGGGATCATCATATCGGAGATCAGAGAAAGGGTTGACGGATGATCCTTCATAAAAATCGTATTCGATAATAGAATCTAAATAATCAAAACTTGGCATCACTTCTTCAGCAAAGTACCAAAAAGCATCGGCTAAGCGGAAAGTAATCGTTGCTATTCCCGGATAAGCCGGGATCGTAGGAGTGGCGCCTTCTTCGGAGTACAAAAAACCCTCGAGATCGAACAGTTGTTCCGGGTCCAGCATAGCGGAGAAGAAGACGTTGTCTATCAATATCGGTTCAAGAGTGATATCCGTTTTGTGCGCTATTTGGCTTTCACCGCAACAGCCAACACACGGATCATTGATCGTACAATCGGTGTCGCAACAATCATGGACGGTCATTGTCCCCGTTACCCATGCCATATCCATTCTCGCGCTGTTAAAAACCAAAGTGGCATACGCCGTGTCCAGCCCGTCTTCGGTCTTGGTCGCGGAATAGGTCGCCGAGATCACGATTTCATTCTCCCATTGGCTGCCTTTTCCTAAAACGACCTCTTCTGTAAAGAAACCGAAGGTTTCGCGCCAACTTCCTTGTCCTTTGTCAACATTGATATCGAAAGTGATTTTATTTTCATAAGGTTGGAGGCATTTGGTGTCTTCAGCGTAGAAGACCATGGTTGCGACCTCAAATCCGAAATAATTAAACGGCATGATTTCATCGAGATTATCCTCATAATCGACCAGTTCCGCGTAGGGATCCGCCATATCTAAAACAAACGTCGCCGTTTGAGTGAATACCTCGAATTCTTGCTGCGTCCGGACTTCGGTGGCCGTTTGGTCGTCAAAATAAATCACGGTTAAGGTGCCGTCTACCGTTAAGATCACTGATTTTTCACATTCTGTCGTATACGTCACCGTCGTCGCGTATCTTGTCGAACCCACGAAAGTTGCCGATTCGGAGGTAACGATGTTACTCGAATCCCCCTGCTGGCCTATTTCAAAGATATAACGGAGTTCGTCAAACCTCTCCCCGCCTTCGATCGATACGTCGTAGATTAGCTTCGCTTCATCCAATGCGGAACACACGTTCGAACCGTATTCTTTCCCCGTTTCATCTTTGAGAATAATTCTCGCTTGAATGGGATTGGTCGCTTCGACCACCTGGAAGGCGAGCTTCGCGGTTTCAATACCGCTATCCCACGCGGCCCGCGCCCATAAATAGTAGGATCCCGGTTTCAGAGGATCTATCCCCGGCTCCGGATCCCGATGAGTCGTATCATCAACTTCGTCATTGCGTCCTAAATCGTTAACCGGAAACCTCAGTTTCCCTTCTTCGTCCAGCAAAAACTCCGTATCCGAATCGGGCCAACGCTTTGCTTCGCCCGTTCCGGCTTCTTCGATCAGGAACTGCACGCACATATTTTGACGATTATCGGCAAGAGGCGCCGTTTGATAAGCAAGTTCGCCCCAGAGATAGTTTAGCGCTTGATAACTTGCATATTCGGAGAATCGTTCGCCGGTTTTATGGCTGTCGTTTTGTACGACGTAGATCGTTGGGATCTCCGGACGTCCGGAAGATGGGGCCCCTCTTTCCGAAAGAGTCAGAATGAGATTGCTCTGAGGTTCGGGTTCAGGATCAGGGGCAAGCGTAAAGGCGACACCGGTGGCAAGGGCGGAGGTTCCGGCTTTGTTTTGCGCACTGACATTCCATTCGAAATCTCCTACGCCGAATGTTTCTCTCGTTACGATGTAATAAGGGTTCGAGGTAAGATAACGCTCGGAGGGTAGCCGACTTCCGGAAACTGCCGGCTTCGTAATCGTCACTTCATAATCATCGGCGCTTTTCACAGGATCCCAACGCAGCTCCACGCCGGCAACCCCCGCGAGCCCCAACACCCTCAGATTATCTGGAGCTGCCGGTATCTCGACCAACGCCCGCTGTGTGCACGCGACAATCAGCATAAATATGAAGATAACGAAAAGAAATAGGATAAACGGAATCGACTCTTTCTTCATGGTTCACTCTCCCAGATAAAACTCTGACCGTATGCTAATTATACCCTAATCAATAACTATTTTTAATGCCGATAACTTAAATTCGTTATCGAATCCATTTTTCTTTGGTTGTGAAATGCTCTTCCGCGTCCCCGCTTTTTTATCGGAATGACGCTTATCGAAATTCTCCAAGAGAGCCCCTTTTCCTTCTAAAGGTCGACAAATTTGGCGACCACTTTTCTGATAAACGTTTCGTTCAATTCCTTCATAATAAGCATCGATCCCTAACGGTACGGTTGACCCTCTCTTGATTCAGCCGTTGAAATCGTTTCTTGACTTCTTTTCTGCAGAGAACGATTCTGTAGCGCTCTGCGTACTTGAGGATACACGATTCAAAGAAAACCCCCAGTAAGTATTGATAAAAGATTCCTGTGGACGTATAATCCGCGCGTAACGAGGTGTTCGCGGAAAAAACCAACGGGAGGAAAAAAGTGGAAAACATCATTCTGTACGCGCTGACGGCGTTTTTAGCCCTATCTTCTTTTTTTATCGATAAGGGAAAGACAAAACAAGCCTTTAAAAAAGCGTGGAAGGCCTTTGAAAAAATCCTTCCGCAGCTATTGGGAGTGGTCGCCCTTG
>JAAYCF010000108.1 GCA_012744415.1 Thermotogaceae bacterium | reverse complement strand
TAATCACGGTATTGCCGATTTCGTTGAGGTTTCGAAGTATTTTTAGAAGCTCCGCTTTTTCAGATTCATGCAATCCTACGGTCGGTTCATCGAGAATATAGATGAGAGACTCCAACTTCGAATCCAGATGAGAATTCAGGAAAAGCCTTTGAATCTCTCCGCCGCTGAGTGTTGGAATTTCGCGATACAGGGACAAGTGACCCAGACGGGATCGGACCAGCATATCGATTTTCCGCGCGACCTCCTTCAGCAAGTTTTTCCCGAGGCCCGTAAACCGTTCTTCCTCGCCCATCGCATAGATCCAGACTTGTAATTCTGCGAGCGTCATCGTTGCCAGTTCCCCGATATGCTTTCCGCAAAGAAGAACGCGACGCGCCTCTTCTCCGATTCGAAACCCGTGGCAATCGGTACAGACGCTACGGACAAAAACGCCATCCAGTTCTTCCCGATTTTTATAGAGGCCCCCCTGGAAAATCCTCATCAGAGAATAACTGCGGTTGTCATAGTTACTCGAAACGTAGTGGCCATACAAAAAATCCTGCTTAACTTCGTCCGGCATATCGAAAAACGGCTTTTGAAGATAGGCGGCGAACTTCTTTTTCAGCAGGCGCGCGTACCCGGGAGTGATTGCGATCCTGTCCAAAACCTGGGAAAGCGTCGTATCGTTATCGGGACACAGCTTCTCCAGGCGAATTTCGTTGTAAGCGCCTCTCCCGGAACATTTGATGCACATACCGTTTGGAGCGTTGTAAGAAAAGAAGCTGGCGGGCAACCGCTCTTCCGTGTTTCCACACTGCGGGCAGACCAAAGAATCCCCTACTTCTTTGCCGCACGTGGAACAAAGGATATGGCCTTCCCCGGAGTAAAGGATCGCCAGCCTATTCAGGATGCCCGTTTTTGAACCCACGGTCGATCGCGGATTGTTTTGCCGGATCGTGTTTTGTTGCACCGCAACGGTCGGAGCGATTCCGGATAAGCTGTCGAACCGTTCTTCTTCGTCGATACCGGGTAAGATACCCAGCGATTGCAGATACTGCTTCCGTCCTTCTTCGAAAAGGATATCAAACGCGAGGCTGGATTTTCCCGATCCGCTGACGCCCGTGATCACCACCAGCTTATTTTTCGGAATCGTCACGTCGATATTTTTCAAATTATGAATACGAGCTCCTTTAACCACGATTTCATTCATAGCTACCCCCATACGTTTCTGTTTGTGACCGTTCCCCTAATCGGTCTTCTATATGAGATTGTACCACGATATAAAATAGGTTTAAAAGCGCGAATCGAAGCCATTTTAAGTGAAAGTAGCCCACCGAAAAACCGGGAAGAAAGACCCTAACCCATCCGGTGTTGACATAAAGTGACAAGCATGATAGAATATGAATGAACAAAAAAATATTCATTCATAAAAACAGATAAACTTGGTAAGGAGAAAAAACATGAAAAAAATCGCGGTTTTTATGGGCAGCGCGAGGAAAAAAACGACCTACGAAGCGGTTCGGGAATTCGAAAAGAGGATGAAAACGTTAGGAGAATACGAATTCGACGATATCTATCTCAACGAGTACAACCTCGGATTCTGTAACGGGTGCAAAGTATGCTTCGATAAAGGAGAAGCGCTTTGTCCGCTTAAAGATGACAGAGACATTCTGATAGAAAAGATGGAGCATTCCGACGGAGTCGTCTTCGCTTCTCCAAACTATGCCTTTCAAGTATCGGCGCGTATGAAAAACTTACTCGACCGTTGCGCCTTTATCTATCATCGTCCGCGATTTTTCGGAAAACGCTTGACGGTCATCATAACGCAGGGGATGTTTGGCGGAGGAGATATCAGAAAATTCCTGGAAAACGCGGGAAAGATTTTCGGATTTTCTGTCGTTAAAGGAAGCGTCGTGAACACACTGGAACCGATGACGGAGAGACAAAAAGAAAAGATCGGTATAGAAATGCGCAAATTGGCGATCCGCTACCACACGGCGCTTCAACGCTCTGAATTGCCAAAGCCTTCGCTGTTAAGACTGATCATGTTCCGGATCACGCGCACGACGCTTCAATCGATGCGAGTAAAACTCTATGATTACGATTACTATCTGGAGAAAGGATGGTTCGGCTCCGACTACTACTATGATACCCGTATCAGTTTCGTCAAGAAGGCGATTGCGCGGGCTTCCGACCGCTTTGGCCGCATGATCGCGAAAAATATCGGTGATACTGAAACGAATCGCGTTGGAAAACCGCTTCCCGCAAACTCATATCAAACTAAATCGGATAGCAGCATCGGGCTGTGAATAACTGGAGGGCGTCGATGAGCATTCGAAGTCCGCAATCTCTATCTGAAACGGAGTAGCTCGCGTGGAGCGCCTTACGTGGAGTGTCGTAAATGGAACGCTTTTTGGAACGCCACCGCACCTTTTTCCGGTAGGGGCGTATCAATATACGTTCGATTATTGCAGTTTTTTCCGTACCC
>JAAYCF010000107.1 GCA_012744415.1 Thermotogaceae bacterium | reverse complement strand
TTTTAACGCCCTTTTCCATCTCCTCCAGCACTTCTTTGCTCAAAATCGGTTTAACAAGCGATTCTTGAGAGTCCTTCGATTCGACTAAAATCCATTCCACTCCGTGGTGGACGAGTTTCTCTTTTAATGAAGGCGAGACCACTTCACCGAAGTAAACGATTGTGTCCCCGGTTTCGTATTGCGTCAGCTTTTCCGCAATGATATCCCCGACGATGATTTCGGTTGTCCGTTTCCATTGAAGCATAGGCGACCTCTTGTTCTTGATGGCGGTTTATTCCGTTAAAAGCGTTCGGTATCTTCACGTCCTATTAATTATACACTCATTTTTAGCAAATATGAAGCTTTCGCCAAGAGTTAGCACATGCGTAACCGCCACAATTTCGCCTTCCGGGGTTCTAATATGCTATGAAAACGGCAAAACTGAGAGCATCTATCGTGGCGATCACTCATATAAGAAACGGTTCGAGGCGAAAAGGCTGTAAATTTTACGTAAACTTATCGGATTGTCCAGAAATACGTTATAATCTACAACTGTCATTCTTGGGGGATAGATGGAACGCGAACAGATAGAAATACTCTACCAACTAGCGAAGAGCTTTTTGGAATCAGAACCGGAAGATATTCTAACAACGTTAGACGAAAGCGCACCCTTAATCGCTTCTTTTTGTCCAACCTGCGCTTTATGGTTATGGAAAGCGGAAAAAGAACAAAAAGGCGCGACTTGTTATTGGCGTTACCCCCGAAACGAAGCCGGCCCGTCCCGAGGATTTGGCACGCTTTGTGCTCTCTTTTCGCAAGAAGAGAAAGGTAAGGAAAGTGAAACAGACCCTTCGGAACTTCGCATCCTTTTCGAAGGAGAAAATCAAATCCGTGTTTTGATCCCTCTAAAAAGCCGGCGTGGAGGATATGGGCTTTTAGAGATTCTCCTCGACGAGACGAATGTGGTAGAAGAAAGCCAATTGCGGGCGTTCTACCAAGAACTGGCCCCGCTTTTTAGTGGGATTCTCCCTCTATTAGGCGAAAACAATCCCGACCCTCTTGATCCTTCTCGGAGCGCGTTCCCTGGAATACCCTGGGAAACCGGAACGGATGGCTGTTACCGTTACGTCGATCCGAAAGTCTACGAATGGTACGGCTATCGGCCCGAAGAGATGATCGGGAAACCTCGCGACGAATTTATCGATCAATTCCAAAGCGTATCGGCGGTTGATCGGAATCCATCTATCGCTCCCATATCCAAAGAAACGCGGTCCCACGTGATCCGAGTGAAAGGAAAAGAAGGTGTGTGGCAACAAGTATTCACCAGCTTGATGCCTTTCTACGACGATTCGGGCGAATGGCGCGGGTACCGAGGCATCGATCAGATCTATCCGGATCCTTCCGAAAAGGTCCCGTATCCGAGCGTAAACCAGGATCTGGAACGCCGGGTCGCTGAACGCACACAAGCCTTTCAACGGATGATAGAGCGATACAAAACCGTTCAAATGCGTTTGGAGATGGTGCTTTGGGCGGCCAACCAAGGGATTTGGGATTGGGATCTTCAGTCGGACACGATTTACCATAATGAAAACTACTACACGCTTCTCGGGTATAGCAAACGCGATTTCACCGATCCCAACAAAGTATGGAGGCAACTGATCCATCCGGAGGATCTCGATCGCGCTTTAAAAGCTTGGGAAGATCATTATTCCGGATTGAAACCCTATTATGAAGTCGAATACCGGATGAAGAAGAAGAATGGCGAATACTTATGGATTCTTGACAAAGGGCGAATCGTCAGCTACGGCGAAGACCTCATACCCTTAAGAATGGTAGGGATCCATTCTGATATCACTGAAAGACGCGCCTTTGAAGTAGAGTTGAGGCGGGCGAAAGAAATCGCCGAAAACGCCAGTCGCAGCAAATCGGAGTTCATCGCAAACGTCAACCATGAGCTAAGAACCCCGCTGACGGTGA
This sequence comes from Thermotogaceae bacterium, assembly GCA_012744415.1. Lineage (GTDB taxonomy): Bacteria > Thermotogota > Thermotogae > MWEM01 > MWEM01 > MWEM01. The sequence continues at coordinate 5,769 of JAAYCF010000107.1, read as the reverse complement.
TTATGGGAATAGCGGAAACGATTTTAATGGAAATACCAATCGAGAAAAAAGAGTTTCCGATCCGTATTCTCAAAAACGCTAAGCATTTATTAAACTTGATCAACGACATTATCGACCTTTCGAAGATCGAATCCGGTAAGTTTGCCTTAGTGAAGAAGCCGTTTCAACTCACGGAAACGATGGACTTTATCCGTCAGAGTTTTGCGTTGGAAACGGAAAGAAAAGGGTTGTATCTCAAAATCGCCGCCCCATCGATCGGTTTAGTCGGCGATCACGTACGGCTCAAGCAAATCCTAACGAACTTAGTCGCGAACGCGATAAAATTCACTTCCAGAGGAGGCATTACTCTCTTCTGCGCGATTTCAACGGAAGAAGACCATGCCGTTCTCTCTTTTGAGATTCAGGATACCGGTATCGGTATCGCGGAATCCGAACTCGATAAAATATTCGAGCGGTTCTATCAAATCGACGGTTCGAATCATCGTAAGTATTCCGGAACGGGTCTCGGCCTCTCGATTGTTAAACAATTGGTGGATCTGATGAATGGGAGCGTTTGGGTCAGGAGCCAGATCGGCAAAGGTACGACGTTTTTCGTTCGAATCCCGTTCCGCTTACCGGACCGACCACGTGAAACCTCCGCTCACGCGACGTCACAAGAAGCTCTTTAAAAAAGCTTGTTATGGCTAGTCAAACGAATCGGGCCCACGGTTATAAGAATAATCACTTACGGTTCGCGAATCTCTTTTTTTCCCTTTACGGCTAAGCAATCATCCTTAAACGAAAAAAGATTGCGGATTCTGTATTTCGGTATCTTTCACCTGCGCTTCCGTAACAGTGGCCTTTTCACGGTTTTATCGGCTGTATCGCTCTTTTAGATATGCTTTGAGGTGTTTTTCCTTCTTTTTTTATTGGTGAAAGCAGCGGCCATTATACCTGTTGCCCCATAGAAGTCCTTTTGAGAAGAACGGAATCGCGTGCTTTTTTGTTTTACGTTCGCCTTTTATGATATATTTCCTTCTGAGAGTAAAAAACGCACATTTCGATGTTTCAAAGGGGGTACGGCAGATGAATAAGAAAGAGATGGTAGACAAGCTCGCGATGGAGACGGGGGTAACGAAGAAAGAAGCGGCTCAGTTCGTCGACGCTTTCGTGGATGTCATTTCCGGTGAATTAGCGAACGGCGGAAACGTTAGGCTTGTCGGTTTTGGCACCTTTATGGTCAAGAACACAGTCGAACGTAATGGCGTCGATCCCAGAACCAAAAAACCGATAAAAATCCCCGCGCGAAAAGTACCGAAATTTTCCGCCGGGAAAGATCTGAAATTACGCGTCAAGTAAAAAGCGGGGAAACCCGCTTTTTACTTGACTTTTCCATCCCTATGTGTTAAAATTTGCCTGAATGCGCGGGTGTGTAGCTCAGCGGGAGAGCGCTTCCTTCACACGGAAGAGGTCGTAGGTTCGAACCCTGTCACACCCACCATAGAAGGCCCGTACGGGTCTTTTTTTTAAGGGAGGGACTTCGATGATCGTCACAATCGTTTCGATTTGGGTGAAGGAACCGTTCATCGAGCGGTTCATAGAAGCAACCAAGGACAACCATCGGCATTCGGTTTCCGAACCCGGCAATCTTCGTTTCGACGTTTTACGGCATCAAAAAGAACCGAATCGATTCACGCTATATGAAGCGTACCGAACCGAACAAGACGTTCTAGACCATAAAAACACGGAGCATTATCGCCGATGGAAAACGACGGTCGAGGAGTGGATGGAAAAACCACGAGAAGGAGTGCCGCACACCGTCATCGCCCCTGAAGATCCCAGTTTGTGGAAATGAAAGCCTTCCAGGCGTTACTCCCGCCGAGAACATTCTTTGGCAAAGGCTCTTTTTTTCGAATATTCGAAGCTCTACCGTTAAAAAACCGGGCGGTTTTAGTTTTAACCGGAAAATCCTCCGTTCTGCTTTCGCGTCAATGGCAATGGTTCCAGGAAGAAACCGGGCGAAGAGGCTTAAACCTTAGCACTTATCGCGTTTCCGGGGAACCGACCTCCGAACTCATCGATAAAATCGTCGCCGAATGCGCTTCCAAACAATGGGACGCCGTGATCGGAATCGGAGGCGGTAGCGTTTTAGATACCGGAAAGGCTGTCTCGGCCATGTTGTATAAATTGGAATCGGTTCATACCTATCTCGAAGGGTTTCCAGACAGTCAACCGCACGACGGGTCGAAGGTCTTCTATGTCGCTTGCCCAACTACTACCGGTACAGGAAGCGAAGCCACAAAAAACGCCGTAATCCGTACAACGCACCCCGCCCGATATAAACGTTCGCTTCGACACGACCGGCTCGTTCCCGATCTGGCCATTGTCGATCCGGAGTTATCACTGTCCTGCCCTAAAGACGTTTTGATTGCGACGGGATTAGACGCCTTTACCCAGTTGCTGGAGTCATATACCTCTTCCAACGCCTCTACCCTGACAGACCTTCTCGCGTTGGAGGGACTGCGACATTGTTCCATTTTAGTGGATGCGGTCAACCACCTTGAAGATTTGGATCTCAAGATACAGATGGCCTACGCGGCTTATCTTTCAGGGATCACGTTAACCAACGCGGGACTCGGGATCGTTCACGGATTGGCAGGTATTTTGGGAGGAATGTACGACTCACCGCACGGAGCCTTGTGCGCCGCTTTGTTGGCACCCGCCGTTCGAAAGAATATCCGTAAGCTTGAAAAATCCGGTGATCGGGACACATTGCGGAAGTACGAACAGGTAGGGGCGTTTTTCCGTCCCTCCGATTTATGCGCAACGCTCGGGACATGGCAACGTGCTTTTCCGATCAAGACGCTACGGCAGTTGAACGTCGCGAAAGATCAGTTTTCCTGGATAGCTCAACAGCGACCGAACAAAAACAACCCGGTACCGTTGGATCCGGAAGAAATATTAGAAATCCTCGAAGAAAGCTACGGATAACCGATTCCATTCTCCGTAAAAAAAGAAAACGACCCGCGTTCCTTGCTCGTGGGTCGTTCTTTTAAAAAAGCGGGTCGCCCCGCTTTTATTTATTTCACTTCGATCTCGCCGACCATCTTTCTTTGCCGAATCGCATCTTTTCCGTATTCCTCCGAAACGCTTTCGGCCATATCCGCTAAGAGTTGCGCAAACTCCGGATCGTTTTTCTTGAGATTTTCGATGCGCTCTTTGAATTGTTCGGGGTTCAAACGATACTGCAATCGGTCAAAACCCTCTCCATAAGAAGCGGAACGCTTCTCCATATCTTTAATCGCCTTTTGCCAGTCTTCTTCCCAAATCGGATCGAGGTATTCGGCCGCGCCGGCAGAATAGTCGTCCAGATCCTTCGCCAACCGTGTAAAAATAACGTCCGCTCCTTCGTGGGTCGGCTGTGCGTTATTTCTCTTAACGGCGCCGCGAAGCACCTCCGGATTGTCGATGATCATGCAAGGCCGAAGCAAATTGTCGGTATGGGGTTGGTGCATCCGGATATCGGCAAAGAAGGGAGATTGCAAGCATTTCACAAGAGATTTGTCACGGATGTTGTCCGTAGCGAAATGCGCGAAAATGCAAGGCTCCACGTCTCCTTTATGGTTGATGTGCAAATAGCGTCTGCCACCCGCGATACACCCATGAACAAACGGGGCGTCCGCCCAGAAGTCCATGATATAGAACGGTTCCTCCGAACGGAACTTTTGGATGAACTCGCCGTATTTGTAACGTTGTTCCGGCGTCGGCATCAAAGCGGTCGAAGCGTCTTTTCCCACCGGCATGAACAAGAAGTTCCATGCGTAAATCACGCCACGTTCCCGCCATTCCATATAAAACTTCGGATTGGTCATAATCTCAAAATTATGTTTGGTTAACACGAGAGACATCCCGAAGAGCAGATTCCGTTCTTTCATCTTTGTCATGGAAGCGAGCACTTTTTCGTAGACGCCTGGTCCGCGCATGAACTCTGTTTCCTTGGCATCGCCGTTCACACTAAAAGCGACGACAACATTCTTGAGTTCTTTCAAACGATCGGCTACTTCATCTGTGATCAGGGTTCCGTTCGTGAATACCTGGAACAAACAATCGTTGTTTTCTTCAAAGATATCGGCAAGTTCCCAGAACCGGACGAAGGGTTCGCCACCCAAGATGGTGAAGAAAAAGGTCCCGAGTTCCTTCGCTTCCTTGATAATCCTCCTTAATTCGTCCGTCGAGAGTTCCCCCTGCTGGGCATATTCACCAGCATAACACCCTTGGCATCGCAAATTGCAGCGCATCGTCGGACTGATGAGGATCGTATAAGGCGCGGTAATCCCATGCTTTTCCATTAGCTCTTCGTTGTTGTCCATCCAACCCAGACTGATATTCACGAACATGGTCTTCATAAACGCGCGGATTTGGTTCTCGTCGCGAGAGAGCAATTCGATAAACCATTGTTTGCTTCCTGGGTTCGCGTTAGCCCAACCTAAAAATTTCGAGAACTTTCCATCGGAAGAAGAAAAAATGCCTTCCAATTTCCCAAGATTGTGAGTTAACTTTTCGAAGTTGTTTTGCGGATCTTTCTGGATATACTTTACGGCTTGGTCAATGATCGTGCCGATCGCAAGCGACGAAGCCTTATCTTTTACGGACTTTCCGAAACTCATTATTACCCTCCTTGATTCTATAAGACTATCCCATTTTATTTTTCACCCAATTTTACCACTTAGTCAATTTTTGTCAAGACGGTATTTTTGACCGTTTGGTAAAATTTTAATGACCGCCCGTCATTATGATCTAATGATTATAAGTATACCGGCCCCATAACGGGCTGCAAAAGGTTTCTCCTTCCCCGATAAGGCACCCGGCGCACTCCCAACGAGTTAGGTTTTCTATTAACCATCGCGGATCAAGCGTTTGCGCGGCCACTAAAATACATGCCGCTTCCAAGGCGGTCGGCGCGATCACCGCAGAATACAAGTACCGATTGATCGGATCACCCTTTTCGGGAGATAAAATCAGGTGGTCTTCGTATACGGCCGTCCCCTGTGGCGACACCTTCAGCGGATGTTGAAACAATGCGCCCGACGAAAGGTAAAGCTCCTGGCCATTCCACCCGCCTGCCATCCAATCGGCGCCTCCCGCTTTAGGTCCAAAAAAACGAATATCCCCGTCCATCTCGCAATACCCGGTGACTTTCGGATCGGTAAGTTGAAGCACTTCAAAAACCCGATCCAAGGCATAACCTTTGACCGCTTTTCCGAAATAGAACAGGAACGCCTGATCGGACTGGATGGCTTCCGCTTCCAGTGAGAAGGTCACCGGGTATCGGTAGCTTTCTGGAAACGGAAGTTCGAAAACGGCATATGGACGGTAGTGCGTTCCGATCGTAAAGTCATAGTGCCATAGGGTTTTTTCGGATAGATCCCGCAGATTCACAAGGAACGCGAAGGTTTCCGTATCGGTTTTTCGGTAAATTTCCGGGATTTTGTTCAAACGGGTTGTTTCGCTATCCGGAGAAAAAAACGAGAAACGGGCAAATATCCGTTCCAATTCATTAGAGGCGGCTTGAAAGAGCTTTTCGTGATCACGAGCGCTTCCGATAACCAAGCGTATTTCACGGCCTTGAACCATGAATCGATAATCGGAGTACGGGATTCGGGTTCGCAGCGTAAAATACGCGGCGATACCCACCAAGATGCACAAAACGAAAATAACAAAGAGCCAATTCCGTTTGGAAAGACGCAGAATATCAACGCCCGAATAGCCATCGCGTTGTTCATCTGAACG